>CANHUF010000026.1 GCA_947463715.1 Sphingobacteriales bacterium | reverse complement strand
GTTACAAGACCAGAAACATTACTTGTTTTGGTACATCCTGAAGAATTTGTAACAACGCAATAGTAATACAAGCTACCCGCAGTATTTGCAAGCGGAGTATAGGAGCTGGAGGTTGCTCCACTTATGTTAGTTCCACCACTGTTGCTATTATTGGTGTTGCTGTACCATTGATAACCTGAAATCGAACCCGTTCCTGCACTTGCAGTAATGGAAAGAGCTGTTGGCGAACCGTTCAAACAAAGGTTTTGTGCACTGGTACTTGGCTGAGTTGATATGGTTGGAGAAACACATGCATAACGGTGAATTGATATGCCTTGATAGCCTGATGTAGAAACATCCGAACGACCATCACCATCAAAATCAGCGATGTTAACATTAAAATGGGTGTATCCTGAATTTCCTGTAAAATCCAATTTGGTATTAAATGACAAGGATCCAGAGGTTGAATTATTTTTGATAATATTCAACGTTTTGAGAAAACCCATCACAGCAATATCCATTTTGCCATCACCGTCAAGGTCGTTGATGCCAACACCAACTGATTGGTTGGTTACGGTTAAATCAGTCTTAGCTGTAAAAGAACTCGAAGTAAAAGCAGCACTTGAGGATGAAATCTGGTTTCGAAAAACAGATGCTGTGCCGTTATAATTAGCTGTAACCATATCAACGTTGTTATCTCCATCCATGTCTCCAACTGCAACAGATCTTGCACTTCCCCCAGTGGTAAAATCAACCTTTGAATCAAACGTTGGTGACCCAGTTGAAGTTGTGGTATTCCTAAAAACTGAGACAGAAGGGGCATCAGCATTCGCAGTCAATATATCCGAATAATTGTCTCCATTCAAATCAGCTGTTGTGATTGAGTAAGTATGTGAACCTGTTGTCAATGTATTTGTCAATGAAAATGATACAGCACTGGTTGTAGAAGTATTTCTATACACTTTAATCTCACTGTAAGCACTCGTTACAACAATATCCATTTTCCCATCCCTGTCAAAATCGGCAGCTGCTATTCCAGGAACATCATTGGCAGAACCGGGTGTATAAGAAACTGGTGCTTCAAAACTTATTGAAGAAGAAGTAGAATTATTAATCAGCACATAAAATTTGCCCTGAATTCTGCTCACTGAAACTACGTCCAGTTTTCCATCACCATTAAAATCTGCCTCAACAGCGTCGGCTTGACCGGTACCCGTTGTTCCAGTAGCTGATCTATCTGCAAAACTAAGGCTTCCTATAGTGGACTGGTTTTTAAAGATACCGACGCTGCTTACAGAATTCCCTGGAATAGCAAAGTCTATCAAACCATCATTGTTGAAATCTCCAACTGTTCCTCGATACATGGCATCACTGAATCCTTTATCAACCCTGGTGTCGAACATCGTTGAAGAAATAGCACCCGTGAAAGTTACCCTGAACGGTCTTGCAGATGCGCCTATTAATTTGGTCTCCGTATTTAAAACCGTAATGGGCTTATAGGATGCGCCAATAGGAACAGTTACATTCAGGGTTGTAGTGGTACCTGAATTAACAACTGCTCTTGTTGCACCAAAATATACAATGTTGTTGGAGTAAGTACTGCTGAAATTGGTTCCAGTAATATCAATAGTTGATCCAGTTATTCCAGATTCTGGACTAAATGAAGTGACGGTGGTTATACCATATAAGTCAATGGTAAGTGTATTGCTATAAGCTACAGCACAATTGCTGTTTGTTACCGCCGCACGATAGTATATTGTAGCAGTGATGGCTGCCGTTGTATAGGTTGCTGAAGTAGCGCCACTGCCTCCACTCACATTGCTCCAACTGCTGCCATCTGAAGATTGCTGCCACTGGATACTGCCCGAATGACCACTCAGGCTCAGTGTAGCGGTTCCGCCACTTGCTACCGAAGTAGATGCTGCAGATGCTGTACCTCCAACCGAAGCGGCTACTACCGTGATACCGCCCGAAACAGTTGTTGTAACACTGCAATCATTGGTGTTCGTAATCACACAATAATAATATAAAGTACCTACTGTGGCTGTTGAAGGGGTATAACTGTTTGTTGTTGTTGCAGTTGAGGTGGTAGACACGAGAGTACCCCCTGATGTGGAATTGCTTGTATTGCTGTACCATTTGTAGCTCTTGATGGAACCACTGCCAGCTGCAGCGGTAACAGACAACGCTGTTGGTGCGGTGTTAATACAAAGGGATTGGGTTGCTGTCGAAGGCTGGCTGCTGACTACAGGTGCCGGACTTATTGTGATCAATCCGGATACAGCACTAGTTGTTGCACAACCATTTGAATTTGTTGCAGTTACATAATAATATGCTGATGCTGTTGGAGAATAACTGTTTGTAGAGGATGTAGTGGTATTGGTGACCAGCAAGCTACCGCCGCTATTGGAATTGCTGGCATTGCTGTACCATTTATAAGAGCTAATGGTACTGCTTCCACCAGGATCAACCTCTACATTCAATGACTCTGCGCCAGCACAAGTGGAGAGTGCAGCTGATGAAGGCTGAGTAAGGAATACAGGTGTAACTACAGTTATTGTTGTAGTTGCAGTTGTACTGCAGTTACTGGCATTGGTAACGGTATAACTAATGGTTACAGTACCAGCCGCAACACCCGTAACCAAACCAGTATTGTCTACTGTAGCAATGTTTGCGTCTGAAGTTGACCAAACACCGCCTGCAGTGGCATTGCTCAATTGGACGGTGCTGTTTGCACAAATTATTCCTGTACTGGAAGAACTTCCGGAAGATTCTGCACCATCAGACCAATTGGATGTTGAACCTGTCAATGCAAATCCATACAATGTACCATTTCTTCCATTGCTTGTTCTATCTGTTAATGTTGAAATACCCGTATTTGTTCCATTAGCTGTGCCTTGGTTGAAATTGTAATAAGCAACCAACCCCGTTTCTGTGCCTGCCATTTCGCTGTTCTTTGCTGCCTGGATTTCTGATTGGGTTCGGACAACGTTCCAAATCCGCAGCTCATCAACTGAACCATCGAAATTATTGATATCAGTTTGCAATCTTCCAATCAAAATTCTAGAAACTGCATTCCTGCTTCCGGTTGGACCAGAAGCTGTTGCTTCTTCAATGCCATTGATGTACAATTTCATGGCTCCAGTAGTACCATTCCAGGAAGCGGCAACATGATTCCATGTTCCTGAATTTATGCTTGTAGTTGACTGAATTGTTACATCAGAATTTCCAACACCAAAAGCAAGCTTATCATTCAATAATACTGTTCCAAAGTCAGTTGTTCCTCCTCCGTACTCAGCATCCACAATACCATTTCCTCCATACCATTGTGAACCAGTTGGTGAAGTTTGAGAACTTTTCACCCAATATTCAATTGTAAAGGCATTTGAAATGGGGTTTGGCAATACAACATAATCATTTGCTCCTTCCAGATTCAATCCGTTTCCAAATGCGCCATTTTGAGAAACAGCTGCTACTACCGGTGCAGCATTCACCGTTGTTGCCGTTGATGAAATGGCAGTTGATGCAGCACAACCATTTGCACTGCTATAATTGATGGTTACCGTTTTACTACCTGCTGTTAACCATTTTAATGTTACCGTGTTGCTTGAAGTTCCAACTCCGCCTGAAGTAATTGAATAATCGGTATTCAATGTTCCTGGTATTGTCCAAGTATAATTTGTTTGGCCAGATTGTGTTGTATAGGTTACATTGGTATTTGTACAAACTGATGCCCCTGGTTGAGTTGTAAAAGAGGGCGTTGTTCCAGCATTTACTGTAATCGTTCCTGTTGCATTGACACTTCCCGAACCACCTGTTAATGGTATACTATAATTAAAAGTTCCCGATTCCGTGGGTGTTCCACTGATTGTAATGGTATTAGAAGACCATGATGCATTTACTCCAGCAGGTAATCCAGTTGCCGTTCCAATTCCGGTTGCGCCAGTTGTGGTATGGGTGATGTCGGTTAACGCTGTATTTATACACAAAGTTGGTGTTGATGAAGCTGTCCCGGCTGAATTAAAAACAGTTGCTGAGGTAACAGTAATGCCATAATATACACTTTGACTATTTTCAACCGTTTCTCTTTGAGTGTCAGATAAGTTTGAGGAGAAAAATACAATTTCTGATATGCTTCCTGTAAAAGGACCACAACACGAGGTAAGTTGTTGTCCAATAATTAATGTTTGGTTAGTTAAACTATATGTTGTTGCCCTACTCAGAACGCTATTCCCATTAAAAAAACCTTTCACCGTATTTGAAGGGGAGGTTGAAGAGTTGGTATATACCTTAGTTCTGATTGCTAAATTTGTTGTAGATGTACCTCCAGAATATTCCCCATCCAAACTTACTCCCCCAAACCACCAGGCTGTTCCTGCATCATACCCAACTCCTATAACTGAATTTTGATTTCCAGCAGCCTGATCTGACAATGCAAAAATTACACCATTGTTGCCGGTAGAAGTTGGTGCCGCGACAGTAGAAAAACTATGATTGGTTGTAGAAGATAAGGATGATAAAGTTCTTGTCAATATAGTACCAGAACTAAAACTTAGAGCAGGCCTACTGTTTTTTATTGAAATGCTACCGGAACTTATCAACGTGGGCTGACTGCCAGAAACATGTCTGATTGCATGGTTACCATTTCCACTTTGATCATACCATGTAACTACGGTAGCATTGGTTGTACCTGCAGTAATAATTGCACTTAATGAATTGGCAGTTGCTGATGCAATAGCAGCATCAAAGGTTGATTGAACTGCAGAAATTGGAGATGAAGTTGAAATAATTTTGTCTGAAGAAGCATCGGGGTATACATCGTAAAAATTACTTGTTCCGGTTACTTGTATTCTCACCAAGGGACCTGTATAGCTTGAACTCAACAGCCTTAAACTATAGGCAGCTGTTGCCGGGGTACTGGTTGTTAGTCCCAAAGTTGTCAACCCGTTTTGTGCCATCACAGGCATGACAAAAAAAGCAAACACAGAGACCAATAATTTTCTAAGTACTTTTTTCATAAATCTGTATTTTGATCCTTCTCCCCTTTCAAATTGAATCGCTTCCTTAAATTCTCCCAACAAAGAAATCTGTGCAAGATGAATATCCGGTGCAAGCAAAAATTTAAATCGGAGCCTAACCAATTCCCATAAACC
Source organism: Sphingobacteriales bacterium (assembly GCA_947463715.1). Classification (GTDB taxonomy): domain Bacteria; phylum Bacteroidota; class Bacteroidia; order Chitinophagales; family Chitinophagaceae; genus Pollutibacter. Next base: position 9,283 of record CANHUF010000026.1, on the reverse strand, counting down.
CCCAAACGGCTTTGTTTATTTTATTCCCCGTGCTGTATTATTACTTCAACCTGTATCTTTTTCAATCCCACTTGTATCTTTTTTTTAAACATTTGATTTTCAATATTTTAAATATTTTAATAAACTGCTAAAATTGTAAAGAGGACTGTAATTTTGTTAGATGAATTACCTGATGCTTTCAAACTTTTACTTTACCCTTTGCGTCATATCAAGCATCCTTCTGGTGGAAATTTTTATCAATTTCAAAAAACCCATCAGCCTCAAAATCCTGATGCTGATACTCGCGGCAAGCATCCTTCTTCATAATTTAACCCTTTATTTCAATTGGGGGCTCTTCTTAAATGTGTTAACAAGGTTGACAATGGCGATTGCCAGCATAAACTTGCTTTATCTGCTTTACAAACACAGACTCAACAGAAACATGATTATTGCCAGCATTATCCTGTTTGTACTCTCAATAATCAACTTATGCATCCCGGTAGAAACTTTACCGCAAAATAGCCTGCTCGTAAAATTCAGGTTTTTGAATAGAGTCATGATCAGCGGTGGACTCTATTACTTATATGTATACCTATCCATAAAACTGGCTTTTTCACTATCTGAAAACAATTTATATTCCAAAAAAATAAAGAAATGGACTAAAATTACCATAGCCCTTTCTAGCTTGGCCATCATCAACAATTTCCTGAACGCCTTTTTCCCGTCCTATCTTTTCTTATCTCGTAGCATATCAGCGGGAGTTCAACTAACAATTTGTTTATTGTTAATTTACAGACCTTCGTTTCTCAACAGAACTGAACTTGGATTAACCCTCAGTAAAGCGTTTAAAAAAAATAATCTTGAACAAATCAATGAAGAAAACTTTATTTACGAGTTCTATACCAAGCAATACTATCTCAATAAAAATACCTACATAGACGAATTTGCCAAACTGATGAATGTTAACTCAGCTGCGTTAAATGAATACATCCAGGAAAAAACAAAAATGTCATTCATAGATCTTGTCAACAAGAAAAGAATTGATCATTTTATTTTGATTGCAGCTGATAAGCAATACCAGGCTTATTCCATTGAAGGCCTATCAGAAGTCGCAGGATTCGGCACAAGACACTCTCTTTACCGAAATTTCAAAAAATTTCACGGAGGAAACCCTTCAGACTTACTTAGGATTTATGAGTAAATACTATTATTATCCTGAATTTATGAACAATAGCCTAAGCTGAATAAGTACCCGTTCAGGCAATAAGATCTGCATTTTAACTTTCCATACCTTTGCATCACCATGCTAAAAATAGGAATTTTCGGGACTGGACATCTGGGCAAATTTCATATAGCCAACTGGCTTGAAATAGAAGGTACAGAAATAGTTGGCTTTTATGATCCGAATGATGATGCTGCGGCTGAAGCAATTGCCAAATTCGGATTGAAGAGATTTGAAGATATGGAATCACTGATGGATGAGGTGGATGCAGTTGATGTAATTACCCCTACCCAGTTTCATTATCCTGTTTGTGAGCGCGCACTCCGGAAAAGCAAGCATGTATTCGTGGAGAAGCCGCTGGCCAGTGACCTCGACGAAGCTGGTAGACTGATTAAACTTGTACAGGAAGCGAAAGTCAAATTCCAGGTAGGCCACGTTGAGCGTTTTAATCCAGCATTTCTGTCCCTGCAGGGAAGAGAATTAGCTCCTATGTTCATTGAAGTGCACAGACTGGCACAATTCAATCCAAGAGGAACTGAAGTCAGTGTAATCCTTGATTTAATGATTCATGACATTGACATTGTACTTCACCTGGTAAATAGCGATATCAAAAATATATCAGCCAGTGGTGTGGCTGTAATGACCGACACACCGGATATCGCCAATGCCCGCATTGAATTCATGAACGGCTGTGTTGCCAACCTAACTTCCTCACGCATTTCAATGAAAAGGATGCGTAAAATGCGTTTATTTCAGAAGGATGCCTATATTGGCATTGATTTTCTTGACAAGAAAACTGAGGTAATCAGACAAAAAAAAGACGAAGAGTCAGAGGACGTTTTCTCGTTCGACATTGAAACGCCATCAGGCTCTAAGGAGATTGTTGTAGAAAATCCTGCAATCAATCAGGTCAATGCCATCAAAGCTGAATTAACGGCATTTAAAAATGCTATTACGCTGAATACGCCTACAATTGTTTCTGAGCAGGATGGATTTATGGCATTGGATGTTGCACAACAAATCCTCACAAAAATCAGTCAGGGTGGTATTATCAGAACCAGCTGAAATCAATAATTTTTTAAGCTAGTTTTCTTTTTGAAGTTTCCATGTTGCAAAATCAAGGTCTTCCCTGAATGTTATTTTAAGGTTTGACTCCTCACCTTCTATTAGGTTAATCTTTGCTCCCATGAATTCAAGTATAGAAGCTTCATCGGTAAATTCTTCCCTGTAGTCCATTTCAAATGCTTCTTTGATTAAGCCTGACTGAAATGTTTGAGGGGTTTGAACGATGCGCAAATGATTCCTGTCAATTATACTTGAAGAGCCATCAGATGCAACATGTCTCATACTATCCCTTACTTTAATTGCGGGAATGGCAGAACCCATATCCTGTGCCACTTCACCACAACGTTTAATTAAATCAGGGGTAATGAGACAGCGGACAGCATCATGAATGAAAACGATTCCTTCGGAATTCACTTGAGCTAATCCATTTTTAACAGAATGAAACCGGGTTAGACCACCCGCAACGAATTGAATATGCTTTTCAGCATAGCCATGGTTAACCAACATTGCTTCAGCTTGCCCGAGGTAGGATTCAGGAAGCACAATGATCACGACTATATCCGGGTATGCATTTAAGAAGGCATCCACACTGTATAGCAAGATGGGCTTCCCATGTAATTCAATGAATTGCTTGGGAATAGCAGCTCCCATCCTGGTGCCGCTGCCGCCCGCAACAATAATGGCAAATCTTTTCAAATCAATTCTTTCTACTTCTTACAGCCAGAAAATAAAGTGGTACCCCAAGTAACGTGATGAACAATCCCCACCCTGCGTAATCGGGTTTATACCAGATCAGGGCTATCGCGAAAACCAAACCCATCACAATATAAATTGCAGGTAATACAGGGTAAAGGAAAGCCTTGTATGGCCTTTCCGCATCAGGTCTTTTGCGTCTGAGAACAAAAATACCAATGATAGTAAGTACATAAAAAATTACAGCCACAAAGCTTACCATATCAAGCAGGTCACCATACTTACCACTCAAACAAAGTATTGATGCCAATAAACACTGAGCCCAAAGTGCCCATTCAGGAACCTGGTTTTTATTCAATCCAGCCGCTTTTTTAAAGAATAGTCCATCTTGCGCCATAGTATAATAAACCCTGGCACCTGCTAGAATCAGGCCATTATTACATCCGAATGTGGAAATCATAATCATGACTGCAATCACATAGGTACCCACATTACCGAAGATAACATTCGCGGCAGCAACAGCAACCCTATCCTGTTTGGCAAATGCGATATCCTGGAGCGGCATTACGCTCATGTACATGAGGTTGGCTGCAACATAAATAATGGTAACTATCAATGTACCCAGAAAAAGACTCAGTCCTATATTACGATGAGGGTTTTTGATTTCACCAGCAATGAAAGTCACGTTATTCCATGAATCACTGCTAAAAATTGAACCCACCATTGCAGCAGCAAAGGCACCCAGCAAAGCAGTACCGGATATCGGCAGCCATTCAGAGATCATTCCGTTTTTATCAACCCCGAAATTCTGGGCTGCATTGAACCCTGTTGCCCAATTGGCATTCCAGATATCTGCTTTGGCAGCAAGGATAAATCCGAAAATTATCAGTCCGAATAATGATGCCAGTTTGGTAACCGTAAATAAATTTTGAATGATTTTACCTTGCTTAATTCCTTTTGTGTTATTATAAGTCAGGAGTACAATCAAAACAATAGATACCAACTGTGCAGGATAAATTTTGAAAGCGCCCAGTGAAAACAGCAGGTTTTTATCGTCTAATTCAAGGACAGGAAAAAAATATCCGGCAAACTTAGAAAATGCAACACCCACTGCAGCAATTGTTGCCGTTTGAATGACCGCAAAGAAACTCCAGCCATATAGGAAGCCAGCAAGCGGATTGAAGGCCTCTTTCAGGTATACATACTGACCACCAGCCTTGGGGAACATGGCACTCAGCTCTCCGTAGCTCAATGCAGCAGTCAGTGTCATGAAACCTGTTACCAGCCAAACCATGATAACCCATCCTGCACTGCCCACATTTCTGGTAATATCTGCTGTAACAATGAAAATACCACTCCCGATCATAGATCCTGCTACGATCATTGTAGCATCCCATAACCCCAGGCTTGGTTTAAATTCTTTCTGTTGCGTCATAAATATTTGATTAAAAAAAATCCCGGTTTTTACCGGGATTAAGATAAGCAATTCAATAATCTTATTAACTATTTTCCTGAAGTTTTCTTGTAAACTTCATTCAATCCGGCAACCACATCATTGGTTATGTCGTTGGCAGTATCCTTATAGAAAAGTACGTTTAGGGCGCTTGAATAGGAGAAAATATAGCTGTACCCATTCTTTTTGTTGTAATCCACCAGGAAAGCGTTGATTTTGGTTTTTAACTCTTCCATCGTTTTGGCTCCATCATTGGCAATATTAGATTCGAGGATACGCTTTTGCTCCTCCAGATTCTGCATTTTTCCCTGATATGCGCGTTGGAAATTATCAAACTCAGCCTGAGTGATTGATTCACCTCTTTTTGCAAACGCAATACGCTCATTCTCAATTTTTTGAAAAGCCCCGTTTAAATCACGGTCTGCACTTTCTTTCTTTTTTTCGAACTCCAGCATTTTCTCCTTATAAAGGATATATTTTTCTTGCAGGCTGTCGAGGTCAACATACGCTACCTTTAATGCCTTCTGGGAAAGAGAGTCGTGCTTTGCTGTGCTAGAAACTCCTGCACCATTTCCTTTGAAATGTAAAAAGGCCAGAATGGCAAGGGCTGCAAATAAAATTGCATTAATCAGCTTCTGATTCATTGATTAATTATTAAATGTAAAAGAAGGGGCAGTTACCTGCCCCCGTTGAATTATTCTTCTTCGTCGAAGCTCATCACTTCTCTTGTAGTCTGTAAGAGTTCATACTCTTCCTTACTTCCTACTATGATATTTTCATAATCTCTGAGACCTGTACCTGCAGGAATATGATGTCCTGTAATTACATTCTCTTTGAGACCGAGCATATCATCTGATTTACCCTGAATGGCAGCGGAAGATAATACTTTAGTTGTTTCCTGGAATGAAGCAGCTGAAATCCAGCTTTGTGTTCCAAGCGATGCCTTGGTAATACCAAGCAATACCGGACAGGAAGTAGCGGCATGGGCATCACGGAATTCAACCAGTTTTCTGTCAGCCCTTCTCAAGATTGAATTTTCTTCCCTGATTTCCCTTAAGCTTGCTATCTGTCCAGGCTTCATGGTCTCAGAATCTCCTGCTTCTACAACAACTTTTTTGTCATAGATATGGTCATTTTCCAGGTTGAAATCATACCGATCTTCAAGATCTCCTTCAAGGAACCTTGTATCACCCGGATCCAGAATTTCAACTTTACGCATCATTTGCCTTACAATTACTTCAATGTGTTTGTCATTGATTTTTACACCTTGTAAACGGTAAACCTCCTGGATTTCATTTACAACGTATTCCTGAACAGCAAATGGACCTTTGATAGAAAGAATATCACTTGGTGCTACCTGTCCATCAGATAACGGAGTTCCTGCTTTTACAAAGTCACCATCCTGAACCAGAATCTGTCTGGTAAGTGTAACAAGGTATTTCTTGATGATACCATCCTTGGCTTCAACTGTAATTTCTCTGTTTCCGCGTTTGATCTGTCCAAAGCTCACAACACCATCAATTTCAGATACAACAGCAGGATTTCCAGGATTTCTGGCTTCAAACAACTCTGTTACACGTGGCAAACCACCCGTAATATCTCTCAACTTACCGAGAACCCTTGGTATTTTAACCAACACCTGTCCGGCAGTAACCTCATCGCCTTCTTCAATCACAATATGTGAACCAACAGGGAGGTTATAGATTTTTTCGTCCTTGCTTCCTTTGATTTTCAATGATGGGATGCGTGTTTTATCCTTAGACTCAATGACTACTTTCTCTCTGTGTCCAGTTTGCTCGTCAGCTTCTTCACGGTAAGTAACACCATCAATTACATTCTCAAATTCAATGGTACCGGCTATTTCAGCAACAATTACGTTGTTGAACGGATCCCATGAGCAAATTACATCCCCCTTAGCTACCTTTCTTCCTTCTGCAACAGAGAGTACTGAACCATACGGAACATTGTTTGTGATCAGAACACGGTCATTCTTAATATCCATGATCCGCATTTCAGCAGTACGTCCGATTACAACATGTATATCCTTGCCATCATTATTCTTTGCCTTAACAGTACGCAGACCATCAAATTGAACTTCACCGTCAAATTTAGCAACCAAGTGTGATTCAACAGAAGCAGATCCTGCAACACCACCTACGTGGAATGTACGCAAAGTAAGCTGTGTACCAGGTTCACCGATGGATTGTGCAGCGATAATTCCCACTGCGTCTCCTTTTTGAGCGATATTTCCGGTAGCCAGGTTCAATCCATAGCACTTTACACAACATCCACGCTTGCTTTCGCATGTAAGCACAGATCTAATTTCAATTATTTCGATACCAGAATCTTCAATTTTCCTGGCTGTATCTTCATCTATTCGCTGTCCGGCACCAACAATCAGCTCATCAGTTTGAGGATCGTTGACGTCGTGGAGTGATGTTCTGCCAAGTATCCTATCGTACAATGGTTCAACAATATCCTCATTGTCTTTCAGTGCGCTGGTAGCGATACCTCTCAGTGTACCACAATCCTCTTCCGTAATGATAACATCCTGAGCCACGTCTACAAGCCTTCTTGTCAGGTAACCGGCATCAGCTGTTTTCAATGCCGTATCTGCCAGACCTTTACGGGCACCGTGCGTAGAGATGAAGTATTCCAATACGCTCAAACCATCTTTAAAGTTGGAAAGAATCGGGTTCTCGATAATTTCTGATCCGGTTGAACCACTTTTCCTTGGTTTAGCCATCAATCCGCGTATACCGGCAAGCTGTTTAACCTGCTGCTTACTACCCCTTGCACCGGAGTCAAGCATCATATAAACGGAATTGAATCCCTGCTTATCTGAAGCCATCGCACGGATAAGTGTTTCCGTTACTTTGGTATCCACCCTTGACCAAATGTCAATGATCTGGTTATAACGCTCATTATTTGTAATGAGACCCATGTTGTAGTTTTCCCAAACTTCCTGAACCTCAGAAGATGCCTGGTCAATCATTTCCTCACGGGGAATCTCAAGTACAAGATCCTGGATGTTAAACGACAATCCACCTCTGAATGCCATGCGGAAACCAAGTTCTTTAATGGCATCCAAGAACTTTGCTGTTGTAGGAACATTGGTAATCTTGATGATTTGACCAATTATTTCACGCAAGCTCTTCTTAGTCAACAAAGCATTCACGTATCCAACTTCCGGAGGCACGGCCTGATTGAAAAGAACCCTTCCTACTGTGGTTTCAATCAGTTTATTCTCAAGTATACCTGATTCATTGCGGACATTTGTTTTGACTTTAATGTACGCATGTAGGTCAACTTTTTTCTCATTGTAAGCGATGATTACTTCCTCTGCATTGTAAAAACGCATGCCTTCACCTTTCACAACGTCTACATCTGTATTTCGCTTACCCTTGGTTATGTAATACAAACCAAGAACCATGTCCTGTGAAGGAAGGGTTATCGGTGTACCATTCTGGGGATTAAGGATATTATGAGACGCCAGCATGAGTAACTGTGCTTCCAATATAGCAGCATGGCTCAGTGGAACGTGAACTGCCATCTGGTCACCGTCGAAGTCTGCGTTGAACGCAGAACACACCAGCGGGTGAAGCTGAATGGCTTTACCTTCAACCAACTTCGGCTGGAATGCCTGGATAGACAACCTATGCAGCGTTGGGGCACGGTTAAGCATGATGGGGTGTCCCTTGAGGATGTTCTCAAGAATATCCCATACAATTGCTTCCTTGCGGTCAACAAGCTTGCGGGCAGATTTTACAGTTTTTACAATACCTCTTTCAATTAATTTCCTGATGATAAACGGCTTGAACAATTCGGCAGCCATATCTTTAGGCAATCCGCATTCATGCAATTTCAACTCTGGACCAACAACAATAACGGACCTGCCTGAGTAGTCAACACGCTTACCCAAGAGGTTCTGGCGGAAACGACCCTGCTTACCTTTCAACACATCACTGAGTGATTTCAGGGCCCTGCCTCCCTCTGCTTTTACAGCGTTAGACTTACGGCTGTTGTCGAACAATGAATCGATAGCCTCCTGGAGCATACGCTTTTCATTCCGGAGAATTACTTCAGGAGCCTTGATTTCAAGCAAACGCTTTAAACGATTATTGCGGATGATTACCCTCCTGTACAGATCATTCAAATCGGAAGAAGCAAATCTACCGCCATCAAGAGGCACAAGTGGTCTGAGTTCAGGTGGAATAACAGGAATATACTGCATTACCATCCACTCAGGTTTGTTGGTGATACGCGTATTGGCATCCCTGAATGATTCAACTACACTCAATCTTTTGAGTGCATCAGCTTTACGCTGCTGGGACGTTTCTGCCGCAGCTGTATTACGAAGGGTATAGCTCAATGAATCAAGCTCAATCCTGCAGAGGAGGTCATATACCGCCTCAGCACCCATCTTGGCAATAAACTTGTTCGGATCTTCGTCAGGCAGATACTGATTTTCTTTGGGAAGGGTATCAAGCAAATCCAGGTATTCCTCTTCAGTCAGCAAATCACCCTGCTTTTTGCCCTTGTCTTCCATGATTCCGGGCTGGATGACAACGAAACGCTCATAATAAATGATACTCTCAAGCTTTTTGGAGCTGATTCCAAGCAGGTAACCAATCTTGTTTGGCAAGCTCTTGAAATACCAGATATGAACAACTGGAACAACCAACTTGATATGCCCCATGCGCTCTCTCCTAACCTTTTTCTCAGTAACCTCAACACCGCAACGATCACAGACAATCCCTTTGTAGCGAATTCTCTTGTACTTTCCACATGCACACTCATAATCCTTTACAGGACCGAAAATCTTCTCACAAAAAAGGCCATCACGCTCAGGCTTGTAAGTTCTGTAGTTG
>CANHUF010000025.1 GCA_947463715.1 Sphingobacteriales bacterium | reverse complement strand
TAATCAGCCGACCTCGCATCTTCAAAGTCGGTTGTAAAACCAATCTGATTATTGATCACAAAATGTATGGTACCACCCGTTGAATAGCCATCCAGACCAGACATTTGTAATATTTCATACACAACTCCCTGACCTGCCACAGAGGCATCTCCATGAATCAGAATTGGCAATATGGCATCATACTGGCTATCGTACATTACGTCTGCCTTCGCTCTGGAAAATCCAAGAACAACAGGGTCCACAGCTTCCAGATGTGAAGGGTTCGGCATCAGCTTCAGGGAAACCTTGTTGCCGGATGTTGTTAGCACATCACTTCCAAAACCCAGGTGATATTTAACATCACCGCTGCCCATGGTTTGATCCGGAGTGGATTTCCCCTCAAACTCACTGAATATATGTGCATAGGTTTTACCCATGATATTGGCCAGCACATTCAACCTTCCCCTGTGTGCCATCCCAATTACAACCTCTTTTACACCCAGATCTCCAGATGCGTTAATGATGGCATCAAGTGCTGCAATCGTTGTTTCTCCACCTTCAAGTGAAAATCTTTTTTGCCCAATATATTTGGTGTGCAGGAATTTTTCAAATATGACACCCTGATTAAGTTTTTCCAGAATCCGCTTTTTCTTTTCTGCTTGAAAAGGTTCTGAAAACCTGGTTTCGATTTCCCAGGTGATGAAATCAATTTTTTCCTGATTACTGATATACTTGAATTCTACACCTACGTGGTTTGCGTAGCATTTTTGCAGGTGCTGTTGAATTTCCCTTAAAGTTACTGCTCCAAGTCCAATCAAATTTCCTGCGAAAAAGACCTGATCATAATCCCGCTCATCAAGACCAAAGAAACTGAGATTGAGGTTGGCATTGCGATCTTTGCGCTCTCTGATCGGATTGGTTTTGGCAAGCAAATGCCCCTTATTCCTGTACCCAAGGATCATTCTGTAAACACCCAGTTCCTTTTTCCAGTCTGCTGTATCTCCAGACACTGTAACCTGAGGTGCGCCAGACTGTTGCAACTGTGAAACAGCAAAATCGAAACCTTCAAAAAACTTCCTGAGATCAGGGTCAATCGCCTCCGGGGATTGGGTAAAGTCCCTATACAACTGCTCGATATATGCAGGATGAGATGAGGTTATGTATGAAAAGTCTTTCATTGAAAGTAAAATATAGTTTTAGGGGATTTTCGGATGCAAATATCGTTCATTTGATTCAAAAAATATGCTATTTATGAAAGTTCAAATCAGTATTTTATCAGATAAATACTTATAATTTTTGGAGGATTGAATTTACTGTATTACCTTTGCATCCCGACAAAAAAGAAATAAAGAAAGATGGCAAATCATAAGGCAACCAAAAAAGACGTTCGTCAGGTAGCAAAACGCAGGGACCAGAATCGTTATAATGGCAAAACAACCCGTAATGCGATGCGTGACCTTCGTGCGCTTACAGATGCCACTCAGGCCAAGGAGTCGTTACCTGGTGTACTCAGCAAAATTGATAAACTGGCAAAAAAGGGTGTTATACACAAAAATAAGGCTGCGAACCTCAAAAGTTCTTTAGCCAAAGCTATTGCCAAAATAGCATAACTGTATTCACGCACAATATTTTAAAAGGACATCCGAAAGATGTTCTTTTTTTTTATTAACTATTTTAGCGTTAATATTTAATCTTCAAATTGAATTATGGCTGAAAAGATCATTATCCTGGACTTCGGTTCCCAATACACACAATTAATAGCCAGGGCTGTAAGGGAAGCAAACGTATATTGTGAAATCATTCCGTATCACAAAGAAATTGACTTTTCAGAAGATTTGAAAGGCATTATACTTTCAGGTTCGCCGTTTTCAGTTAATGATCCAAATGCGCCTGAAGTCGATATTCGGGCCTTGGCTTCCAGGAGAAATATCCTTGGTATTTGTTATGGCGCACAATCTACGGCCAAACAATTCGGAGGCAGGGTTGAACGGTCTGCCAAAAGGGAATATGGAAGAGCTATTCTGGAAACGCGATCTGAACATGCCCTGCTTCAGGAAGTTCCTGAAACTTCTCAGGTCTGGATGAGTCATGGTGACTCAATTCTCGCATTACCAGATAATGCCAATGTTTTGGCAACAACATCTTCTATTCCTGTAGCGGCATTCCAGTTAAATGAATCCGGAATTCATGAAATACTTGGATTACAGTTCCATCCGGAAGTATATCACTCTGAATTCGGGAAAAAAATTATCCGTAATTTCTTATACTCCATTTGTGGATGTAAAGGTGAGTGGACATCAGCTCATTTCATCACAGATACAGTTGCTTCACTGAAGGAGCAAATTGGGGATAAAAAAGTAGTCATGGCGCTGAGTGGTGGAGTTGATTCAACCGTAGCAGCAACCCTGATACATAAAGCCATTGGTAAAAACCTCTATGGCATATTTGTTGATAATGGCGTACTCAGAAAAGATGAGTTTGCAGCTGTATTAAAAACATACGAACAGCTTGACCTGAATGTGAAAGGTGTTGATGCAAAAAATGAATTCTATCATGCCTTAGCCGGATTAACCAATCCTGAAGAAAAAAGGAAAGCTATAGGCAAGACTTTTATAGATATTTTTGACCAGGAAGCACAGCTGTTGAGCGATATTTCTTTTTTAGGACAGGGAACAATTTACCCTGATGTTATTGAAAGTGTGTCAGTTCATGGACCCTCAGTAACCATCAAATCTCATCACAATGTTGGCGGACTGCCTGAAACCATGAAGCTTAAGCTGGTTGAGCCGCTCCGATTCCTTTTCAAAGATGAAGTAAGAAGAGTTGGTCAGGAGCTGGGTATACCGGATGATTTGCTTTTCAGACATCCATTTCCGGGACCCGGACTTGCTATTCGTATTTTGGGTGAGATTACACCTGAAAAGGTTGACCTCTTGCAGCAGGCAGACCATATTTACATCCAACTACTTAAAAAGCACGGATTATATAATCAGGTCTGGCAGGCGGGAGCTATCCTGCTGCCAGTCAAGTCTGTTGGCGTAATGGGTGATGAAAGAACCTATGAATTTACTGTGGCTTTGCGGGCAGTCACTTCAGTTGATGGTATGACAGCAGATTGGGCACATCTACCATACAGTTTCCTGGGAGAAATATCCAACGAAATAATAAACCAGGTCAGAGGGATAAACAGGGTTGTATACGATATATCCAGTAAACCGCCTGCTACCATAGAATGGGAATAATTGAGTAATTTTGGTGGATGAAAACCACCCTATTGCTGATTTACCTTTTATGTGCTGCAACTGCTGTAGTTCAGGAAAAAAAATCAATAGTTGAAGTAGGATTATTCAGTTCATTATACCTTGATCAGTATTTCAATCATGATAATGAACTAATTAATCCCCGTGATTTTCCAAAACAAGCACTTTCCGCACTTGAATTCTACGAAGGGGCTACACTTGCAATAGATTCTCTTAATGCTGTTGGTAAATCTGTAAGCCTTAAGCTTTATGACGTACATAGTTATCAGGGGAATATCAGTAAAGCATTTGAAAATGGGGACTTTGATAATCTGGACCTGATTATTGCGCAGGTTGGTGGTAATGAATTTTTCCAGCTGGCAATCATTGCACGGGAAATGAATATCCCCATTATTAATGCTACTTACCCCAATACAAGAGGGATTACAGCAACACCAGATTTATATATTGTAAACCCCAGAATTAATGTCCACCTCGAACTAATCCACCAAAAAATTGGAAGAAACTGGAAAACAGCCAATATTGTATGGTTCACCAAAGAAAAGGCGGCAGAAAAACAACTTGAAAATATTTTTGGAAACCTAAACAGACAACAGGGAACAAATGGATTTAGGTATAAAACTGTTTACCTAAAGGAAGACTTCAGTATTTCAGATGTTAGCAAAAATTTTGACAGCACCAAAGCAAACGTCTGGGTATTGGGAAGCTTTGATGAAGCCTTTGCTGCAAAATTTGCGAGTGTGGCCAACAACATGCCTCGCAAAGATAAATTACACCTTATTGGAATGCCCAACTGGGAGTCTTTGAAAGAAATACAAGCCAAACAATATTCAAGCCTTGCTATTTACTATACAATGGCATTTTATTTGCCACATGAAAATTTATTCGTCAGGCAAATGGATGAAATTTTCAAAACTTCCATGGGGATAAAAAGTCCAACTATGGCCCTAAAAGGTTTTGAAATCACCTATTTTTTTTGTTCTCTACTGGATAAATACGGAAAAATCAAAACCGGTCAACCAGCAGAGGCAGGTTTTAAAGTGTTAACCGATTTTGATTTTCAGCCTGTATTTTTGAATCAGACCTCAGGTGAGCCTGATTTTATTGAAAATAAAAATATTAAATTCATCAGAAGGTTGAATAACCTTGCTCTCCCCTATTTTTAGTCAACCCAGTCAGCCACGAATATATTTGTATCACGTGTTCCCCCATTGTTCCTGTTGGAGCAAAAGACAACCTTTTTCCCATCTGTACTGAACATTGGAAAGGCATCAAAACCCTTATCACGACTAATTTTCTTCAAATCTGATCCATCTTCATTCATTGTATAAAGGTTGAAAGGAAAGCCTCTTTTATATTCATGATTGGATGCAAAAATTATCGTTTTACTATCGGGCATATATGCCGGAGCCCAGTTTGCCTGTCCAAGTTTACTAACCTGTTTAGCCTGGCTTCCATCTGCATTTGCAATCCAAACCTCCATTTGAGTAGGTGCAACAAGATTTTCCTTCAAGAGATCCTTATATTCCTTGATTTCACTTTCTGTCTGCGGACGGGAAGCTCTCCAGATTATTTTTTTGCCATCCGGACTAAACCATGCACCTCCATCATATCCAAGCTGATTGGTTATTCTTTTGGTCTTACCAGATTTTAAATCCATTGTATACAGGTCGATATCGCCATCCCTTGTTGAAGTAAACAACATTGTTTTGCCATCAGGAGAAATAGTTGCTTCTGCATCATAACCCGGATTATCTGTCAGTTGCTTGGTTATTTTACCATCCATGTTTGATACAAAAATGTCGTACTCCGGATAAAGTGGCCAGATATACTTATTACCGTATTTTGCCCTGTCTGGAACCGGGGGACAAGCTTCACTGGCAAGGTGTGTTGATGCAAAAACAACATGTTTATTGTCTTTCAGGAAAGCCCCACAAGTTGTTCTGCCTTTACCGGTGCTTACCAGTCTGGGTTCAAATTTTTCATTTGCGCTTTCAGGAATCTTACCCACATAAATCTGATCACAGGGAATACCTTCTTTTGCATAAGTTTTCTGGAAAACAAGCCATTTGCCATCGAAACTGAAATAGGCCTCTGCATTATCCCCACCAAAGGTTAGTTGACGGATATTTTTAAAATGTGATTCAGCAGCGTACTGCAGGCTATCCTGGGCAGATGTGCTTTGCATGCTGATAAAGCAAAAAAGTATTAAAAATGGTGCAATAAACTTGTAAGCAGACAACGATTTACTCATAATTGGATATTATTAGGCAAAATTATAAAATTACATGACCTCTGCAGGCTTTGAATGGATTAAAAGGATAGATATTCCTAATTTTGGACATGCAATTGAGGTATTTTTTCATATTAACGCTAATCTTCAAGCTTTTATTATCAACATCCTGTAATGAAAGCAGTCGTGAACCAGCAACTGCCACAAGCAACAAAAGGGAAGTATATATTGAAAATGACGCAAAAAAATTTCCTGATTCTGCTTCAGTCCAGCTGAAATGGGCAGAAACCCTTGTAAGTGCCGGAGATACATCAAAAGCAATTGATGTACTCTTACAATTCCAGGAAAAATTTCCGGGTGATACCCGGATTCTGAATGCACTTTCTTACGCTTTTACGCTATCCAAAGACACATCTGCTGCAGTATCATATCTTGAGCAATCACTATCCAATAATCCCAATCAGCCCGATAGTGAGATGGAACTGGCCTTTCTATATCAGTTACAGCATAACAAAAATTGGGAAAAAGCCACAGCAGACATGATTGCAGATAAGGTTAATCAAATCAGGTCTTCAAGAGGATATTTTGTAAGAGGAGTCTTTGAATCAAATCAAAACCAAATTGAAAATGCAATTCGGTCTTTTGATTCATCAATAATGAAACAATTTACTTTTACTGATGCTTTTATTGAAAGATCCATTCTTCTTTTCGAGCAACAAAGAGTAGATGAAGCATTAAATGGTTTATACAATGCCCTTGAGCTTGACAGAAAGAATCCAGACATTTACTTCCTGATTGGAGAATGCCTGGAAAAACAACATAAAAATGATGAGGCACGTAATTTCTACCTTCAGGTGCTAGAGTTATATCCATCACACGAGGGAGCTCGCCAAAACTTAAATAAATTACCTCAACCCAAAAAATAAACATGCCAATAATTGCTCCCTCTCTTTTAGCCGCAGATTTTCTTAACCTGCAAGAAGCCTGTTCCATGATTAATCGTTCTGAAGCAGAATGGTTACACCTGGATGTAATGGACGGACGCTTCGTTCCCAACATCAGCTTTGGATTACCGGTTATTTCATCAATAAAAAAAGCTACCCATAAAGTTTTTGACGTTCACCTGATGATTGAAGAACCTGAAAAATTTGCCCCGGCATTTAAAGCTGCAGGTGCAGATATTCTTACTGTACATGTTGAAGCATGCAATCATCTTCATAGGAATTTGGAGCAAATCAGATCCCTGAACATGAAAGCAGGAGTAGCTTTAAATCCACATACACCCATTTCCCAGATTGAAGAAGTGCTATGTGATGCTGATCTTGTGTGTATCATGACAGTTAATCCTGGTTTTGGCGGACAAAAATTTATTACTTCTATGCTTTCCAAGATAGAAAGATTAAAAAACGCCATAATCAGACAAAACAGCAAAGCTTTGATTGAAATTGACGGTGGCGTAACACTTGAAAATGCTGAGACCATAGTAAAAGCAGGAGCAGATATTCTTGTGGCAGGCAGTACAGTATTCAATTCTGCAGAACCTGAAAGAGTGATTGTGCAACTCAAAAATATACATTAACAATTGTCTCGCGGGAAATTTGAACAAGTCTTTTCACATTTTGTTTCTATTTTATCCGGTCCTCATCCCGGCGAAAAGATTAAATTTGAACGAGCCAACAAAAAAGTTTTAAAACGCACACATTGACTGAAAAAATTATCAACCTGGAATCAATTAATCCCATTGAATTTTTTGGTGTAAACAACGGGAAATTGGATTTGCTGAAAAAAAGATTCCCACTTTTAAAAATACTCAGCAGGGGGACACAGATAAAATTAAGTGGCGCACCTGAGATCATTGATCAAGCCAAGGAGAAAATAGAGATACTGGTTCAGTATCTTGAGCGGAACGGCAACGTCAGTCACAATTATTTTGAACAAATCCTAGGAGGTGATGACGCAGAACAGGTAGATCATTTTGTAGAAAAGAATCCCCATGAAGTTCTCGTTTTTGGTCCAAATGGCAAGTCTGTGCGAGCAAGGACGCAAAACCAGAAGAAAATGGTGAGCATGGCAGAAAATAATGATATCATTTTTGCTATTGGACCAGCAGGAACTGGAAAAACTTACACAGCAGTAGCCTTAGCGGTAAGGGCATTGAAAAACAAATCTGTTAAAAAAATTATCCTTACCAGACCTGCCGTTGAGGCAGGAGAAAGTCTTGGATTTCTTCCCGGGGACCTCAAAGAAAAGATTGATCCCTATTTAAGGCCCCTTTATGATGCCCTTGATGATATGATTCCGGCAGACAAACTGGGATATTATATGTCTACCCGTGTTATTGAAATTGCACCGCTGGCATATATGAGGGGTAGGACACTTGATAACGCATTCATCATTCTGGATGAGGCCCAAAACACAACTGACCTCCAGATTAAAATGTTCTTAACCCGCATTGGAGCCAATGCCAAAGCCATTATAACGGGAGATTTGAGTCAGATTGATTTACCTAAAAATCAAAAAAGCGGACTAACCAAGGCAACAAAGATTCTCAAAAATATTGATGGTATTGCCCACATTGAACTTGACGAAGAAGATGTTGTGAGGCACAGACTTGTTAAAGCCATAATCAGAGCCTATGACAGAGATCAGCAAAATGAAAACTAAGATGAAAAGACTTCTCTCATTAACTGGAATCATACTTTTTGTTTTTATAGGTTGTACAGAACCGGAAGGATATCAACAACCCGAAGACCCACTTGATGCGGGCAGAGAGTTTATCAGAGCAGTAATGGATGGTGATTACGAAGAGGCTGAACTCTATCTTTCAACAGATGCAGAAGATAAGGAATTGTTTTCCCGGTATAAGCAATACATGAAAAAACAACCACAAAAAGAAAGACTATCCTTAAAATCGGCATCAATCATTATAAACAAAATGGAAAATCAGGGTGATAGTATATGCCTCATCAATTTTTCCAATTCGCATTCAATGAAACCAATGGATTTGAAAGTTATCAATGAAAAAAATGGCTGGAAAGTAGACTTCAGCTATACTTTTTCAGGCAATTTGCCATTACAGAATTGATTTTTTATAAAGGAAAGAGCATATGGACAATAAAAAAATCAAAATGGAAACTATTTTAATATTACTGCTGATTGGTTTAGCCGCAGGTTTTTTAGGTGGTTTGGTTGGAATTGGAGGTGGTGTTTTAATAGTTCCGGCACTGGTTTTATTGTTAGGCCTCAGTCAGCATATGGCTCAGGGGATTTCTCTTGCTATGATACTATTCCCTGTTGGCATTCTTGGGGTGATTAATTACTACAAAAACGGCTATGTCGACTTCAAATATGCAGGACTCATTGCATTGGGTTTTTTTGCAGGAAGCTACCTGGGGAGTAAATTTTCTTTAAGTCTCTCACAGGATACAGTTAAAAAAATATTTGCAGTGGTGATGATATTATTATCGATAAAATTATTGTTTTCAGGCAAAAAATGATGTGGATTTTTATTGTAACAGCATCAAATTGGTAAATATCCGTTTACTTGGCAAAAGACTACGCGCAACTCAATGACAAAGATTTATTAGAACATTACAGGGTTTCTGGAAACAATAAATTTATTGGAACCCTACTGGCCCGTTATAGTCTGATGGTATTGGGTGTGTGTATGAAGTACCTAAAGAATACAGCTGATGCGCAGGATGCTGCCCAACAGGTTTTTGAAAAAGCATATCTTGAAGCTGATAAATACGAAATCCCCTATTTTAAAAGCTGGATTTATAAGGTTGCACGAAATATCTGCCTGATGAGATTGCGAACCCACAGGCATCAAATTGAACCCATTGAAGAACTTCAGGAAATGCCGGATCTTGAGATTATTACGGCTGACGAACTCAAACTTAAAGAGTTATTAAAGGAAGAAGAAAATACCAGTCTGCATGAAGCCCTCGATCAACTTAATGAGGAGCAGGCAAGTTGCATCAAACTATTTTATTTTGAAAAAAAATCATATCAGGAAATTCAGCAGACAACCGGATACACATTTCAGCAGGTAAAAAGCCATATCCAGAATGGTAAACGCATGTTGCGCAACATTTTAGGAAAAAAATCAGAATCACATGAAAGAGATTAATGATGCGCATGAACATCAAGGAGAAGGCAAAATCACATTGAAACTCCTGGACTATATAAACGGAAGTTTACCCCGTGAAGAACAATGGGAAATGGAAGAACTGATGAATACTGATTCAGCTATTTCAGATGCCATAGAGGGCCTTAAACAGTTTGAATATCCAGCTGAAATAATTACCATTCAACAATCACTTAACAAAAGAATTTTATCCAAAACATTGAAAAATAAGAGATACAAGTTCAAGCCGATTCAATTTCCATTCTGGATTATTCTTGTAGTGATTGTTCTCATGTTAATAGGATTGGCTGGACTTAGAATTATACATTTGTTAAAATAAAACGTATATAATATTTGTTTAATTCATTTCTATCCTTTAAATTTATACCTATCATCACTTAAAAAAGAGATAATTCTTATATAGATATACCTAGTTTTGATTATGACCAAAACCAACTGAAAGAGGTCCGGATAAAATCTGGATCTCTTTGCTTTTATTGATACTGGATGTAGAGTGGCACAGGTTTTAAAGCCAGCAGTTCTGCGGGTTTTAAAAGCCGGTGAGGAGGTTCTTTCAAATCATTTTTATAAAATATTTTGAACCCAGTGAATTGAACTGGTTCTTTGTAGGCAAAATGCCAGTAGGTATTTATTTTTCTTTGTGGGGCTCCCCACCCATCCATATCTATGACAACCTGGACTTCTGGTTTTGCCCTAAACTTTTCAGATTCTTTAAGCATCCCCTTTGTAAAGCGGTGTATTACCAGCACTTTAGGAGGCAGATTGTATTTTTTCACCAGATCAGCCAGATAAGTGGTTGCATATTCTATATCCGCAGCATCGAAACTACCAATAACTGTACCCGGACGTTGTCCGCCTTTCATTGAAAATTCCGGATCAATTCCGAGATGAACCTGTGGATTTTTAAGGTATTTTTCAAGTACAGGTATTTCATCCTGCAGCGTACTCAGTCCAATTTGAATATCCAGAAAAACAAGGGCATTGATCTCCTGCGCCATCCGGATTACCTTATCTATTTCACTTGATGGCATTCGTAACCTGTACTTGCCTGAAGGTCCTGGATCAAGCTGAGCAGTTGAAGCTATGTAATGTAAGGCAGGAATTGCAGGAGTAGAGGAGTCAACTTTATTCCAGGCTGTTACTTCCTCCATGAGGCGTTTAAACATTTGAGGTTTGGGCAATTCACCCAAGATTCCCATCCTTGTTGAATAGAGATTACCATAATAGGCAATAATTCTGTTGAAAGGCAAAATGGCACCAGGAAGTGGAAAGTGATTTTTAAAAGTCCATTTACCAGAGCTGTCTCCGTTAGCCATTGCCTTCATGCGCAAGGTATATGCTGCAGAGTCGAGAACAGGAATAACCTTATCAGATTTAAGTGAGATGGAATCCTTAAGCTGTAAAATGGGTCCGTTTTGGGCATTCCCACATCCTGAGAATACTACACAGGCAAAAAAATGAGTTGAGAAAATTACAATAAACTTAAATTTCATGTTGTCTTATCAGTTGTTAAGGAGGTCAAATAACTTTTTTAAATCGTCATTTGATTTGAGTTTCAGCTTATTGGCAGCAGTTAGCTGATTAATCTTTGCTCTAAGATCAGGTAATGCATCTGAAACAGAAGACTCACTTCTTTTTACTTTTGTCATCTTTCCAAATGCCACATCGTAGACATAGATTTCTTCTGAGGGTGTAAATTTCTTTTTCGAACCAGTACTTCCGTAAACGTAAATATCTGAAGGATAGCTGAACCTGAAATTAACCAACTGGAATTTGGAGCCATCAGCTATTACCTCATAGAGTGTTTCTTTTGAAAATCTTCCATTTACCGGGTAGCCACTCCTGAATAAAAGTTCATCGTTATTACCCTCAGTCTGAAGTAAAATACGAAAACTTAAAACAGGGTCATTGAAAAGGAAGAGTTCACCACCTCTATTGAAATAAAGTTCATTTTTCTCTAAATTGAATTTAATATCAATGTCCTTTGCAATACCGCCATCCCTGAAATAAACTGTTCCTTTTGACCACTCATCGCTTAACAATGGAGAGCCTTCAACATTGTTATTGTCTTTATTGACAATAGGCCTGCCGCGAATGTTATATGCTTCAACCATGAAATTGGTAGATACTTGCGAAGTGATGGATTGGCCTGTTACCTGTAAACTGCCGAAAAATGGCAAAATCAAGAGTAGAAATAATTTTAAATACCTTTTCATAGTACAACTTGAGCATTAAAAATATAAAAGAAAATGCAACTCCATTGCTAAATCTTGAGATACATGACATTTGACATACCTTTGGTATCTAAAAAACAGATATATTGGATTTTTCATCATTTCATTTTCATGAATCGCTTTCAGAAAGTTTAGCCATGAGTGGCTACAAAAAGCCAACACCCATTCAGGAACAAGCGATTCCAATCATTTTATCAGGAAAAGACCTCATTGCCTGTGCACAAACAGGAACTGGTAAAACTGCCGCCTTTTTACTCCCCATTCTGCATAAATTACTTTCAGAAAGTCTTAAAGACAGTGAGGTGCATGCACTGATTATGGTGCCAACAAGAGAACTTGCTGTTCAGATCAGCAGTCACCTCGACGGATTGACTTATTTTTCATCAATCAGCTCAATAGCTGTATACGGTGGTGGTGATGGAGGAAGTTTTGTAAGGGAAAAACAGGCACTGACTCAAGGTGTTGATATCGTTGTTGCCACACCAGGAAAACTGATTTCACATCTCAACATGGGATATGTGAAGATGAAAGAACTGAAATACCTGATATTGGATGAAGCGGACCGCATGTTGGACATGGGATTTCATGATGATATCATGCGTATTATTTCCTATTTACCCAAAGAACGTCAAACCTTACTCTTTTCAGCTACAATGCCTCCGAAAATCCTGCAGCTGTCAAAGAGTATATTACAGGATCCTGAGGAGGTTAGCATTGCATTGTCAAAACCTCCTGAAAGCATAAAACAACTTGCATATGTTTTGTATGACACCCAAAAAATACCTGTCATTCAACACATTCTATCTGAGAAAGAATATAAATCTGTATTGATTTTCTGCTCAAAAAAACAAACAGTTAAACAGCTCACAGCACAGTTAAAAAAGAAAGGTTTGAATGCGGCAGACATTCACTCTGATCTGGATCAAAACCAGCGCGAAGATGTCTTACTAGAATTTGCTTCAAAAAGACTGCCTATACTGGTTGCAACAGATATTCTGAGCAGGGGAATTGATATTGATCAAATTGAACTTGTTATCAATTTTGATGTGCCGTCTGATGGTGAAGATTATGTTCATCGCATAGGTAGAACTGCCAGAGCAGCTACTACAGGAGCGGCCGTTACTTTGATAAACCCTGATGATCAACATAAGTTCCAACGCATTGAAAAGCTTATTACTAAAATTGTTGAAAAGGCGTCCCTGCCTGAATCACTTGGCGAAGGTCCTGAATATGGCATAAAATCAACACGAAATGGACATTCGAGCCGATCCGGGAAAAATAAACCATCTCCCAAATCTGGAAATACGAAACAAGCAGGACATCAAAAGGTGATGCAACAGCCTTTAAAGCAAATTCAAAATAATACTGGGGAAGATCAGCCAACTCAGCAGGAACCGAGAGCCAAAATTACGATAATTAAACAGGGGCCCAAACCTTAATTGCCCCTGTTTGCTTTCATTATTTATCGTTCCTGAAGACCACAACTCCATCAAAAACATCAACCATTACAGGGCGTGACTTATCAATATCACCCGCCAGTATTCTCTTAGACAATTGATTGATAATTTCTTTTTGTATCAGTCTTTTGAGCGGTCTTGCACCAAACTGTGGATCGTAGCCATGCTCTGCCAGAAAATCAATGGCATAAGGTGTGAATGAAAGTTCTATGCCACTCTCCCCAACTAACCTCTCCAGACTATGTAACTGAATTTCAATAATCTTCCTGACTTCCTTCCTGGAGAGAGGCTGAAACATGATGATTTCATCAACCCTGTTTTGAAATTCAGGTCGAATTGTTTGTTTGAGGAGGTTCATTACACCTGATTTCGCGAATGTAATAGCATGCTCCAGATTGTCCGGTTCAGCCTGCTCAAAAGCATCCTGGATCAGATGACTACCCAAATTACTTGTCATGATGATGATCGTATTCTTAAAATTCACTACCCTTCCCTTGTTATCAGTCAACCTTCCGTCATCAAGTACCTGCAGTAAAACATTCCAAACATCTGGGTGAGCCTTTTCAATCTCATCCAGTAACACAACACTGTAGGGTTTTCTTCTGACAGACTCTGTCAGTTGACCGCCTTCTTCATATCCAACATAGCCGGGAGGCGCACCAACCAATCTGGAGACAGTATGCTTCTCCTGATATTCACTCATATCTATCCTCGTCATCATCGTTTCATCATCAAAAAGATATGCTGCCAGGGTTTTAGCCAATTCAGTTTTTCCTACACCTGTGGTTCCCAGGAAAATAAACGAGCCTATGGGTTTTTTGGGATCCTGCAATCCGGCACGACTTCTCCTGATGGCATCAGCCACAGCCGTGATGGCTTCTTCCTGACCCACTACCCGCTCATGCAGGTGTTCCTCCAGCTGAAGTAATTTCTCCCGGTCGCTTTGCATCATTTTGGCAACCGGTATTCCAGTTGCTTTGGCAATATTTTCTGCAATATCTTCTGCGTCAACTTCTTCTTTAAGCAAACGTTTTTCACCGGTTTTGGACAATTCCTCAGATAGATCAACAATATCCTGCTCCTTTTGCTTTATTTTCCCATATCGGATTTCTGCAACCATTCCGTAATCACCTTCACGTTC
>CANHUF010000024.1 GCA_947463715.1 Sphingobacteriales bacterium | reverse complement strand
TCATCAGCGAGGTTATAATTGGCATGCATGCCTATAACAAACTCTGAAGCTTTAGCCTGTGCAGTATAGTAAATGGATGGAGAAAGGATAACCCAGTCATTCATCTTGATCATGGCATCAGCAAATACAATAGAGCGCTGAGATATCCTGTTGTCATAGCCGCTTGCGTCGGCAAAAAATGACTCACGGGGTTTGTTTACGTGATGTACACTGAATCCGGCATGAAAATAAATGTCGTCAGTAGGAAAATAGGAATAGTTCAATCCTACCTGCATGTCAAAATATCCGATGGAATTATTCTGGATATTGTTCAGGTCGAGGCTGTTGATTTTCTGGTCAAAAAATTTCCCATTCCATTGATCTCCGAAAGTCATTTTAGTCAGGTCTATACTTTTACCGGCATACCCCAGGTTAAACCCAGCAGATAGCAATCCAGCCACCCCAATCATCTGGTGATAGGCAGTAGAAAGGTATACTTTGGTAGACCGGAGACTTCCTGTACCGGCAACATCCTGCAGAATCATGCCACCGAGGCCCATCCATCCACTTGGAAATTTATTGCGGAGGAACTGAAAATCTCCTGATATACTGAGCGTTTTATAAGGTACAAAAGCATTTGACCACTGATCCCGGTAATGTGCGCCAAGTCTGTAGTCGGCAGTTGGAATAAACCCTGTATTGGCAGGATTGGTTGTTAACGGGGAATTGAAAAACTGTGAAAAATGCAAATCCTGAGCATACCCTGTTCCTGTTATGAACAGGAGGAGTAAACCCGAGCAGGTTGATTTCCAGTATTTGCAAATATTCATCATACAATTAACGTATTATCTCTCATTTTCTTGCTGTCACATAGCAAGTCCTATCTTATTAACGTTATTTCACCTTTTCGGTTTAACGTTGTTCCATCAGTGAATATAATATTCAGGGTATAACCATAAACATCCATTGGTTGAAGTTCACCCCTGATTTTTCCATCCCAACCGTATTCAGGATTCTGCGAAACAAAAACTTCCTGCCCCCAGCGGTTATAGACCCTGAACATCATCTGGTCAATACCAAAACCCCTTACCTTAACCACATCATTAACGCCATCATTGTTTGGTGTAAATGCTGTTGGAACGCCTACTACGGGATTTACGATGGCTGATACCACGCGTACAGTTGTATCGGAACATCCGAAAATATTATGAGCTACAAGTGTGGCATTATAGGAGTCAGTTTTTTGATACTGGTGAACGGTATCCCTGGCAAATGAAACAGTGCCATCCCCAAAAAACCATTGGAAACGATTTGCACCAGTGGATGTATTGGTAAACTGGGTGGGTGTATTTTCAATGGGCTGAAGCGGACTGAATGTAAATGCAGCCTGCGGTTTCTCCCTTATCCTTACAGTAATGGTAGTATCATCAACAGGATTACAGGTACTGTTGTCAAAGGCCGTTAACTTTACGGGGTAGTCACCCGGACCCGGAAAACTTATCCTGCCAGGATCAAATCCTGTAGCGGTGGCAAATCCAAAGTCCCAGCTAAAAGTCTTACCACCAAGCGAGAGATTACTGAAACTTACTCTGTCAGGAAAGCATATAATTGAATCCACTTTAAACGAAGCCCTTAAAACGGGTGTCACAGATACGCGCAGGTCAACATAGTCATCCGTATTGCAAAATGAATTATCCCGTAAATAAAGCCGGACGGCATAGGTACCTACAGCAGGGAATGTATGCCTGACGCTGTTATTACCCGTAATAACCCTAGGCGACTTATCGCCAAAATCCCATTCAAATGAATTGGGGCCGAATGTCTTTCCAGCTGGAGCTACTGAAAGGTTTTGCAGTTCGTATTCAAGGCTATTACACAATCCTACTTTGGTTACATCTGACTTGAGATCAACTTTGTCTGTGCGCACAACAATCTCCTGATAAGAAGTATCCAGGGGAATACAGCGGTCCTGGTTTTCCACAATCAGCATGACGCGGTATGTTCCTGCTGCCTTGAATTCATGTCTGTTATTCGGATCATCAGTTGTATCTCGTGGTGAGCCATCATTAAAGTCCCAGATATACCGTTCTCCCAGTTCCAGGGTATCCTGAAAATCAACCATGAGCGGCACACAACCCAGGGTATCATAGGCAACTCCATTGATAGATGTCAGCACACCAGCTTTGACACCGTCCAGCTCAAAATCAATTTTGAATGCAAAAAGATTACACTCACCAGCTCCACCGGTTCCCAATGCCCCGTTGACAGGTGCTACACTTGCGCCGGGTGCAATTTTCAAAGGGGCCCGGATAGGGTCGCTTGGACAAATGCTTGACCCACCGCAGTTGGCGCAGATTGCCTGGTAAATCGCTCCTTTTTTGTCAAATCGCGAAGTACCCCCATCCACGTGATCACCCTCGCCACCTCTTTGTCCGAAATAAGCCCCATACAATTGAGAACGGGCATCTCTTTCCAAAACAAAGAAATAAAAGTCTTTATTATCCGTATAATTCTGAAGGGGAACTCCGGCCAGCGGCATACCTGCCGGACCGATAGTTTTCACATCAAAGGGATTTTGCGAACAGAGGTTCAGCTTACCGCCCCAGCCGGAAACATACACATTCTCACACCTGTCTACCAGAAAGGCAACTGGTGAGATATTGGGCACCAGGGCTGAACTACCATAAACTGTGGAATAGACATAATCCGAAAGATCCGGTAGCAGCTTGGAGATAAATTGTTTAGAGCCGGGGTTATTGAAAACCGCATTTTTTACAGGCCAGCTTCCAAGTGAAATGCCCATTACATAGGGAAACCCTTTGCCATCAAACTGAATACCATAAACTATATCTGTGTTACCCGTTCCCAGGAATGTGGAGCGAACAAGGCCTCCGGCAGGATTAAATACAGCAACAAATCCATCGATACCGCCCTGCAATGATTGTCCGATTGTTCCTGTTTTTGATCCCGGAAAATCATTGCTCGTTGTTGCTCCTGCAACATAGACATGGTTATCAAGCGTATTAAGTGCCAGTACAAAGGCTGCATCATCATTTTTGCCTCCGAGATAGGTACTGTAAAAAACATTACTCAGATCCGGGTTAAGTTTAACCAGTACACCATCCTGTAATCCACCCACACTGGTTTGAGCAGCATTGCGGGTAGGAAAGTCTTCGGAATTGGTGCTGCAGGCTATGTATACATTATTTGCGCCGTCGAGTATTACCTCACTCCGGGCATTGTCACCATAATTGTACAACAAAGGTCTTGGAGAGGGACTGATATTGGCATCCATATTGGCGCCATCAGATCCGCCGCCACCAATCAAAATACCTCCGATCATGGAAGTGCCGTCAGCTGAAAGTTTCAATACAAAAATATCTGTACCACCGCCCCCACCAAACTTGTTTTTATGTGGAAAGTTAGCTGATGTAGTTCTGCCAAGTATAACCGGATTACCCCCGGGATCTACATAAATGCTGTGTGGAAATTCATCGCTATTACCACCAACGTAAGTTGAAAAAATTCTTGCCCTGCCGTCTGCACTGAACCTGGTGAGACCTATATCAACACCACTGATACCACGCTGACCCGTACCCCCGCCAAAGCTGGTTTGAAAGGCTCCGAGTGAAGTTGGATAACCCTGTCCGAATACAATACCACCGGCATAAAGACTACCATCCGGTCCCGGTGCTGCTGTAAATCCCCAGTTGCTGCTCTTACTACCTGTGAAAGTGGAAATCCTTAAAATGGGATCTATGATGAGTGGAAGTGTTTTATCGTAGGTTCCCACTCTAAAGCTTACCTGTCCATTGTCAAGTACATACGTGCAGTTTACCTGCCTTTTGATTCCACCAACAACCTGATAGGCGAAAGGAGGCAATTCCCGCGACTCTCCAACAGAAGTTTGGATAACCAGGTTGCCGTTTTTCAGCTGTAATTTTTCCACCCCTTCATAAATCATTCTTATCCGGGCAGGATCAGCTCCAGGCTTTAATAGGAGATCATATTTCAACTGATCTCCATCTCCGTAATACTTGATGTCAATACCGGGATAAAGTTCGGATCCGGTAACACCCGCAAAAGACCTGACGCCTTTTTGCCAATTAGCAGGATTGTTTCCCAGGAAATAATTGGCTGATTCCCCTGTTGGCTTCTCAGGTTTGAATGCAGCAACTCCCGCACTTCCGACGAAGCGGACCGCAAAGGCATGTGCCCTTACTGGGATTGATGAATTATCTGTAGCTGGTCCACCTGCCTCCATACCACCCTTGATTTTAACTGGAGCCTTTATATCGGACCCAAGACCTCCATGAAGCCTGCTGTTAACCAGGGCTGCATCATCGGGGTGTTGCTTCAGGATGGTATATCCGGCAGACTGAATAAAAATCTGAGCATCGCCGATGATGCTTTTAAACTTAAAATCTCCCTCCCACTGCCCCTTGTTTTCTTCAAAATCCACTGCATAATAAGATTGTCCGGTTGCTTTAACAGACAGGAAAACAAGCACTAAAGAGATGATATGTACAGGAAGTTTTTGCATCATAAATTAGACATAACATAAAAGTAGATGTTTAATGGTTTAGGACTTGTTAATTGTTAAAACAGTTTAACCCAATTGAACAGAAAATCAATTTTGAATCAACAATCATTTAAATAAAAAAGGTTTAAGTATTTTTATACCTGGAATGTGTGATTATGAAAATGGAGGATGGAAAAAAAATTGTAGCTCTGGGTTTGCTGCTGCTTGTCATAACTCAAAAACTTGAGGCACAGCAATTTGAGGTGGGCGTATCAGTTGGAGCCATGCAGTACGAAGGCGATATAGCAGGAAGGGTAAGTGGCGCCTCCGGTATATTGCAGAATAAAACTTCACCTGCTTCACTTTTAGGAAGCCTTGATTTCGGCTACTCGCCCCTACCTTTTTTCCAAATAAGGGTATCCATTTTGACAGGGTCTGTGCAGGCTGCAGACAGCCTGCTTAAGCATGCCACCCTAAAAGAAACAAACAGAAAAACACGAAATTTACATTTCAGGTCACCCATCAGGGAGGCTTCCTTGTTATTTGCCATTCACCCATTTGATTTTACCTATACTGAATTGACATGGATCAGGAAGTTCTCACCTTACCTGTTATTGGGAGCCGGTTTTTTTGAATTCAATCCGATGGGATGGTATCAAAATCCATCAGGTCCGGACGGCTGGGTTGCCCTTAAGCCATTGAGAACAGAAGGTCAGGGTATGTCAGCTTATCCAGAAAGCCCCGAATATGCGCTTCGTGCACTGAATTTTCAGGCAGGCGCAGGAATCCGTTACCAGCTCTCTTCCAAAGTAACCTTTGCACTTGAAATCCTCAACAGAAAAACCAATACAGATTACCTTGATGATGTAAGTGGAACATATATTGACAATGATGCCTTTGATGCCTATTTTGGTGCTGCAACAAAACAGGCTGAAACCGCCAAGCAATTAGCCAATAATCCGGCTTTTAAAAACGGAGGAAACTATGTCAATGGTTTTTTACCTGGAAGTTTAAGGGGATCACCAGCCAGCAAAGACTATTATTACGGTACATCACTGAGAATAGTATACAGGCTGGGGCCGGCAATAGATGAATCCATGCAACGCTCCCGGCGGGGCATATTGCATTGTTTCAGGTTTTGATATTACGAAATTTTACTCCACTCCCCCTTAGCCTTTCCGATCTGAAGAAACTGTTTAAGCGGAAGGTGAACCGGCAATTCAAGCCTGTGGTCGGCTTCCAGGATCTGTTCGGCATATCCCCTTGCCAATTCCAGCAGCCCCCTGTCTTCTGAGATGTTGGCAAGTCTGAAATTGAGCGCCCCACTTTGACGTGTGCCCTGGATATCACCCGGCCCGCGCAGTTCGAGGTCTTTTTCTGCAATTTTAAATCCATCTGTTGTGGAACACATAACGGAGAGGCGATCTTTGGCATCCTTACCAACCTGACTGCCAGACAAGAGGATACAATAACTTTTTTCACTGCCCCTGCCTACCCTTCCCCTGAGCTGGTGAAGCTGACTTAAGCCAAATTTCTCTGCACTTTCAATTACCATGACACTGGCATTGGGAACATTAACGCCCACTTCAATAACCGTAGTGCTCACCATAATCTGTGTATCCTGGTTAACAAACCTTTGCATGTTGACTTCTTTCTGTTCTGCATTCATTCGGCCATGCACCATGCTTATCCAGTATTGTGGCTCGGGAAACCAGGCTTTTACATTTTCATACCCCTGCATCAGGTCTTCATACTGAAGCTTTTCACTTTCCTCAATCAGGGGAAAGATAAAATAAACCTGACGTCCAAGCGCAATTTCAGATCGGATAAAATCCATCACCTGAGGCCTGGCGTCGTCTAACCGGTGAACCGTCAACACCGGTGTTCTCCCCGGAGGCAGTTCATCAATCACGCTGTAGTCAAGGTCGCCATAGGCCGTCATAGCCAGTGTTCTGGGGATGGGCGTAGCAGTCATAACCAGCATATGAGGCGGAACACTACTCTTCTCCCAGAGGCGGGCACGCTGGGCCACACCGAACTTATGCTGTTCATCTATGACTGCCAGCCCGAGTTGATGAAAGCGCACAGCATCCTCAATAAGTGCATGCGTTCCCACAATGATTGCGGTTGATCCATCTGCCAGTGATGCCAGTACTTTTTTTCTTTCGGCAGCTTTAGTGGAACCAGTCAGTAATCCCACCTTGATACCCATTGGCTCCAGCAATTTCGAAAACTGGTTGAAATGCTGCTTAGCCAGAATTTCCGTGGGAGCCATGATACAAGACTGGGCACCGTTGTCTATTGCTATGAGCATGGCCATGAGCGCCACAATTGTTTTACCACTACCCACGTCGCCCTGCAGCAGCCTGTTCATCTGCCTTCCAGACCCCATATCCAGTCTTATTTCTTTCAGTACCCTTTTTTGAGCGCCGGTAAGGTCGAAAGGAAGGTGTTCATGAAAGAATGTATTAAATGCTTCGCCTACCCGTGCAAAAGTTACCCCCCTCGAGTACCTGTGTCGGGCAGATCGCAACATGCCCAGCCTCACCTGTGCCATGAATAGCTCTTCAAATTTTAACCTGGTTACAGCCTTCAGGTAATTATCCTGCTGCACCGGAAAATGAATAAATTGATAGGCCTGCCAGCGTGATATCAGCCGTTCTGCGGCAATGATTGATTCGGGAAGGATTTCAGGCAGGTCTTTCTGCTCAAGCACCAGAAAAAGCTGCTGGGTAAGCTTTGCCAGCGCTCTTCCGTTTAAACCCCGTGCCTTGAGCTTTTCCGTAACCGGATATACAGGCTCCAGGAAGCTTTTAACGGGTGCTGCGCCATCCACCACCTGCTCCATTTCAGGATGAGAAAGCTGAGGCCTGCCCAGGAAAAATCCGAGCTTACCGAAAGCAAGGTATGGCTGTCCGACTACAAGCGACTTCTGCACCCAGGTGATACCCTGAAACCAGGTCAGTTCAATGATACCAGATTGATCTCTAAGCTGCGCCACCAGGCGCTTTGCACGACGTTCACCAATCAACTCCACAGACAACAAAACTCCTTTAACCTGAACCATATCCATGGCAGGAGAAACCTGCCCGATCAACTGCACTTTGGTGCGGTCGAGATGCCGGAGTGGAAAATGATTGAGCAGGTCTTCAAAGGTGAATATCTCCAGTTCCTTTTTGAGCATATCAGCCCGGAGGGGACCAACACCTTTTAGGTATTCTATTGGATTGGATAATATGGTACTTTGGTATGCGATTGTGCGTCAAAATTAAATCATTTCAAGTGGACAGAAAGCGGCTTAAATTTGCAGCAAATCATCCAAAGCAGTTGTATGAATGGCATTTGCTGGTCGCTCAAAACCTTTTCGGAATTAACCCCTTTTGAACTCTACGATATCCTCCGGCTGCGGAGTGAAGTATTCGTTGTTGAACAACAATGTATTTTCCTGGATATGGACGACAGGGACCAGCAGGCTCATCACCTGCAAGGCAGGCTTCAGGATGAGCTTATCGTTTCAGTGCGAATACTGGCACCCGGAGTAGCCTACAAAGAACCTTCCATAGGCCGTGTGGTAGGCTCCCCCAGACACCGGGGGATGGGAGCAGGCAAGCTGTTGATGCAAGAAGCCATAGCGGCAACCATTACTTTATACGGACCACAACCCATTAAAATTGGGGCACAGCAATACCTTAAAAAATTTTACGAAGACCTCGGTTTTGCACAATGCAGTGACACTTACATGGAGGACGATATTCCACATATCAAAATGATCCTGAATACGTAGAAATACGTACTACAATTCCATACTTTAACGGTTTATTATAAATTTCTGCGGTTTAACATACTATTTGCATTAACAAGTCGTTAAGAAACCGTCGCAAGACACCCTATCCTAAACCGTATCCAAATGAAAACCAATCTGTACAACCCGTGCAGGTACTTCATTGTCATGCTCATGCTGTTTTACACCGGCATTGCAGACATTAAGGCCCAGTCACAATTTGAATTTGCCTTCTCCTATGGCCCTTCCAATTTTTTAGGAGACCTCGGCGGTAACAGCGGCAAAGGTGCCGGCTTTCTCAAAGACAATATGGTTTCTCTGACAAGGTTCATGGGTGGAGCCAACCTGCTCTACAGGCCCAATGAATTTATCAACTTCAGGCTATCCCTAAATATTGGAAAGCTGGAGGGTGCAGACAGTCTCATTGCCGGTAAAGGTGGATGGGAGGAAGCCAGAAAAGCACGCAACCAGCATTTCCGGTCTAATGTTGAAGAGGCCTTTATCGGGGCTGAAATATACCCTACAGCACTATTTGAATATGAACCCGAAGATGTGATGCACCGTCTGCGACCTTATGGCATCATAGGCATTGGCGTCTTCCATTTCAATCCCAAAGCGCAATATGAACAGGCAGATGGCAGCAAGGTATGGGTGCCACTGAAACCTTTAAAAACAGAAGGACAGGGTATGGCTAAGTATCCTGACCGTAAAGAATACGAATTAACACAGATAAACATTCCATTTGGATTTGGTGTAAAATATTTTGTGAATGAAAATGTTGCCGTATCGATGGAAATACTGAACCGCAAAACCTTCACAGACTATATAGATGATGTAAGTACCAGTTACATCAGCAATGAGGATTTTTACGAACACTTTGGTCAGACCAGCAAAGAAGCTGAGGTAGCCATACAGATGGCCAACAAAACAGCCTTTGCCAACGGCGGCAACTACAGAGCCGGTTATGGCATCGGTGCTAAGAGAGGAACACCTTCAAATAATGACGCATACTATTCATCATCTATAAAACTGAGCATCAGATTAGGTTCTGACGGGGAATATGGAAGATCAGGCAAATGGGGAGATGTAAAATGTCCCGTAGTAAGATTTTAATAGGCTCTGTACCCAACGAAAGCAGGAGTGCTGATTGTTTCACTCCCTGCCAAAAAGAAGTCCCGGCGCTTTGCGCCGGGGCTCTTTTTTTTATTGCATTTCGAGTTTCAGAAACCTTCCGGTATGGCTATGCTTATGCTTTATGAGTCCGCTCGGCGGGCCCTGGTATAAAACTGTTCCTCCACCATCACCACCTTCCGGACCCAGGTCAATGATATGGTCCGCTACTTTAATCATATCCAGGTTATGCTCAATAACTAAAACCGTATTTCCCCTGTTTACAAGTTTATTGAGCACTGAAAGCAGCAAGTTTATATCCTGGAAATGGAGACCCGTGGTGGGCTCATCGAGAATATAAAATGTTTTTCCTGTATCACGTTTGGAAAGCTCTGTAGCAAGCTTGACACGCTGCGCTTCACCGCCGCTGAGTGTTACAGCTGATTGTCCGAGTGTAATGTATCCCAACCCCACTTCCTGCAAGACTTTCACTTTTCTGTACAGGTAAGGAATATGCTGGAAAAATTCCACTGATTCATCCACCGTCATATCCAGTACATCGCTGATGGATTTTCCTTTATACCTGATCTCCAGTGTTTCCCGGTTGTAGCGCCTGCCATTGCATTTTTCACAATGCACATAAACATCCGGCAGGAAATTCATTTCTATCACCCGCAGTCCGCCGCCTTCACACATGTCGCACCTGCCAGCTTTTACATTGAAGGAAAAACGGCCTGCATTGTAACCCCTGATTTTGGCTTCCGGCACTGCGGCAAACAACTGGCGGATATCTGTAAAAAAATTACAGTAGGTGGCCGGATTGCTGCGGGGTGTGCGTCCGATAGGCGACTGATCTATTTCAATCACCTTATCAATGTGTTCCAATCCACTCACGCTTTTATATGGCATGGGATCCTGTTTGGAGCCAAAGCAATGCTGACTGAGTAAGGGGTAAAGTGTTTCAGCGATAAGGGTTGATTTTCCGCTGCCACTAACACCGGTTACCAGCACCAGTGTGCCGAGTGGTATGGAGATATCTGCATCCTTGAGGTTGTTGCCCGAAGCCCCCTTAAGTTCCAGGAAGTTTCCGTTTCCCTGCCTGATTTCAGCAGGCAGTTCGATGCGCTTCCTGTTGTTGAGGTACAAAGCCGTTTCTGAAGGAGACTCACACACTTCAGCAGGTGTGCCCTGCGCAACGATTCTTCCACCATGAATACCAGCTTTGGGTCCAACATCAATCAGGTGATCTGCGGCAAGCATGATGTCTTTGTCATGTTCCACTACGAGCACACTGTTGCCAATGTCGCGCAGACGCTGCAATGCACCAATAAGCTGTTGATTATCCCGTTGGTGCAAACCGATTGAAGGTTCATCCAGAATATAGGTAATCCCCTGCAGCTGAGAACCGATTTGTGTAGCCAGCCTTATTCGCTGAGACTCCCCCCCACTGAGGGTTCTGGTTGGCCTGCCAAGAGATAGGTACCCTAATCCAACATCCAGTAAAAATCCGAGTCTTGCCCTGATTTCTTTCAGGATATCTTTAGCAATCAGGTTTTGTTTTTTATCCAGCCGCTTTTCAAGATCACGGAACCAGTCCTGCAGCTGATTGAGATTCATGGCAGACAGTTCTGCTATGTTTTGCTTGTCGATTTTAAACCAGAGACTCTCCTGTTTAAGCCGGGCACCCATACAGCGTTTGCAGGGGTTGAGCATCATGTATTTTTCAGCCCACTCTCTTACGGAATCACTGGAACTGTCTGTAAACCACCGCGTAACCATGGCTGCAATGCCAGCAAAGGCTTCACTGTTTTCATCCTCTTCTTCAACTTCCTGCAGCCCTTCTTCATGGCCAAACAGCACCAGGTTAAGGACACTTTCAGGCAACTGATTTACCGGCGTTTTGAGGCTGAATTTGTGCTTTTTAGCCAAAAGTTCAACCATCTTAAAATAATGCGAATCCCTTGCTTCGCCAAGCGGCAGGATGGCACCCTCGGCAATGGAAATGGTGCGGTCCGGCATAATGGCATCGATATCAATCGCGTGTTGCTGACCGATACCCTTGCAGGCAGGGCAGGCCCCATAGGGTGAATTGAAAGAAAAAGTATTCGGAGACGGCTCTTCATAAGACAGACCCGTTTCAGCACACATCAGCTTTTTGCTGTATTGCACCAGCTTTTCAGGGTCATGCACCAGGATGAAAATCAATCCCTTTCCAATCTGCATCGCTTGCTGGATGCTTTGCGCAATCCTTACTTTCAGCTCTTCAGAAACCACCAGCCTGTCTACCACAACTTCAATATCATGGACCTTGTAACGGTCTACCTGCATTTTAGGAACCAGGTCTTTGAGTTCGCCATCCACCCTTACCTTCACAAAACCCTTCTTGCGGGTTTCTTCAAAAAGCTCCCGGTAATGCCCTTTTCTGCCCCTTACAAGAGGAGCAAGTACCGTTATCTTCCTGCCGGCAAGTTTACCGAACAGGTCTGCCACAATTTCTTCATCACTGAATTTGACCATCTTCTTCCCCGTATGCAGGGAATAGGCATCCCCTGCACGGGCGTAGAGGAGACGCAAAAAATCATATACTTCCGTAACCGTGCCTACTGTTGAACGCGGATTCCTGTTTGTTGTTTTTTGTTCTATAGAGATAACCGGAGAGAGACCGCTTATCTTGTCCACATCCGGCCTTTCCAATTCCCCCATAAACTGACGGGCGTAGGTACCAAATGTCTCCATGTATCGGCGGTGGCCTTCCGCATAGATGGTATCGAAAGCCAGGGAAGACTTGCCGCTGCCACTGATACCGGTGATAACCACCAGCTTGTGTTTGGGAATGCTGATATCGATATTCTTGAGGTTATGGGCCCTCGCACCAATCACTTCTATCTGATCTTCAATTTTTTGCTTCATATTTTGTGACCCTCTGTTTGCCCAGTGATTTTTAGCTAATGGTCATGTAAAATTAAACAGCATTTGCATCAAATGGTTGTTGCTTGCATAATTAGCTGAAAATGATTAAAAACAGGTTTCTCTTTTAAAAAAACATGAAAAAGTGATATCTTTGCAGGAGTTCTTTAATTTTCTTATCCAGAAAGGCAGAGGGATTGGCCCGATGAAGCCTTGACAACCTGTTACTCCAAGTAAAAAGGTGTCAACTCCAGCTCCGCAATTGCGGAGACAGATAAGTCAGATCATTTTCCCTGGACATGATTGAATCATCATAGTGAAAACCCATCTGACTTCAGATGGGTTTTTTTATGCCCTTTCCGGAAAGCAAATGATCAAAACATGAACAAAACACTGCACAATTATACATTCAGAGGCTCTTTAAAGCTGGAATCCGGAAAAGTAATCCGCGATTTCAACTTGGCCTATACCACAATCGGGGAGTTGAATCCGGAAAAGGACAACGCAGTCTGGATATTCCATGCCATGACAGCCAACAGCGACCCATCAGACTGGTGGCCAGGTATGGTGGGAGAAGGCAAATTTTTTAATGCCGATGAACATTTCATCATCTGTGTGAATATGCCCGGAAGCTGTTACGGCAGTGTAAATCCCTTATCGGTAAACCCGGATACCGAAACTCCCTACTACAGGAACTTTCCGTTTTTTACCCCACTGGATATGGCCGTGGCTTTTGACCAGCTCAGGGAGCAACTGGGTATCAACAGTATCTTTCTGGGGATTGGCGGATCGATGGGCGGACAACAACTCATCGCCTGGGCCACCCGGCAACCTGATCTTTTCAGGTACATCGTGCCGATAGCTACCAATGCTTTCCACTCTCCCTGGGGTAAGGCCTTCAACGCCTCACAGCGCATGGCCATTGAAGCCGATCCAAGCTGGCAGGATGGCAACCCTGATGCAGGAATGGCCGGCATGAAAGTAGCCCGGTCTGTTGCCCTGATCAGCTACCGCCACTATGAAATTTACGGCAAAACACAACATGATGCAGACAAGGCACTGGAAAATACCAGGAGTGAGTCTTACCAGAAATACCAGGGTGAAAAGCTGGCCAAAAGATTCAATGCGCTGAGTTATTATATGCTTACCAAGAGTATGGACAGCCATCACCTCGGAAGGGGCGTTTTTGAAGCTGAAGAAATGCTTGAACGGATTGTTTCAAAATGCCTGGTTATTGGTATTTCATCAGACCTGCTTTATCCTGTTTGCGAGCAGGAATTTCTTGCCAAACACATTCCCGAGTCACAGTTGGCCATCATTGATTCCTTTTACGGACATGATGGATTTCTGTTGGAAGATGAGAAACTGAATGCATTGCTAATACCTTTTTTATCAAGATAAATAACAAAAAACATACACATGGGATCAGAAAAAACACTGGTAATTGGGATGTTCGGATTTGGAGTAGTTGGTGAAGGATTGTATAAAGTACTCAAACAGACGCCTTCTTTGAAAGCATCCATCAAAAAAGTATGCATAAAAAATACACAGAAGAAAAGAAACGCGCCGGCAGATCTTTTCACGTCTAATCCAGACGACCTGCTTTATGATCCGGAGATCAATGTGATTGTGGAAGTAATCAATGACAGTGCTGCCGGCTATGAAATTGTGACTACTGCGTTGAATAATGGCAAAGACGTAGTCAGTGCCAGTAAAAAAATGCTGTCAGAACACCTGCCTGAGCTGATTGCATTGCAGGAAAAAACAGGAAAATCATTGCTCTATGAAGCTTCCGCTTGTGCGTCAATTCCGGTAATCAGAAACCTGGAAGAATATTATGACAATGACCTCTTGCATTCCATCAAAGCGATTGTCAATGGCTCAACCAATTTCATCCTCACCAAAATGTTTGAGGAAGAACTGAACTTCAAGGAAGCCTTGTTGCTCGCCCAGCAGCTGGGTTTTGCAGAATCGGATCCTACGCTCGATATCGAAGGATTTGATGCAGCGAATAAATGGGTATTGCTGCTCACGCACAGTTATGGCATCGATACAACTATTCAGGATATGCTATTCAACGGCATCACCCAGATCAGTCCGATCGATGCTGAAGTTGCGCAATCCCGGAACCAGTCCATTAAACTGGTAGCACAGGCCAAAAAACTTCAGAATGGCAAGGTAGCTTCCTTCTTACTCCCCCAG
>CANHUF010000023.1 GCA_947463715.1 Sphingobacteriales bacterium | reverse complement strand
GACCCTGGAAAACCAGAATATTCCTGATTTTGCAGGTATGTCTAACGATCCTCTGATACATCAACAATTTGGTGCTCTGGTGGGGGGAGATAATTTTAATTCATCCGGATTACTCACGCTGGAGCAAATCGAAGCCAAAAAAAAATTTGACGTCCATGTTGTAGTAAACAAGTCGAAAAACGAAAATGCAGGGCAGTGGCTGGAACATACTGAAAAGCTCTACAAAACAGTACTTTCCAAAGACAGGAATAAAGCATTCCAAGCACATGAACAATGGTGGAAATCCTTCTGGAACAGGCACTACATCATCATATCATCACCTGATGAAAAAGAAAAAACACATGTTATAACTCAGTCCTATCTGCTCCAACGTTACATGAATGCCTGTGCCGGCAGGGGCGGATTACCCATAAAATTCAATGGGTCAATTTTTACTGTCAACCTCAACGAAAACATGGGCAGTGGCAAAAAAGGGTTTGACGCCGACTACCGCGAATGGGGTGGAAACTATTGGTTTCAGAATACCAGGCTGATATACTGGACTATGTTCCAGTCAGGTGATTTTGAACTGATGAAACCATTCTTTGACATGTATATCAATGCACTACCCCTCGCCCGGTTCAGAACAAAAAAATACTTCAATCACGATGGTGCATACTTCCCTGAAACACTTACACCATGGGGATCTTACCTGATAGATAACTACGGATGGAACCGGAAAAATAAAAAAGACGGTGTCTCTGATAACCTGTTTATCAGGTACTACTGGCAGGGCGGACTGGAACTCTGTACCATGATGACCAACTACCTGCAGTACACCGGCGATACTTCCTATTTCAGACAAAGGATGCTGCCATTTATCCGAGAAATCATCACTTTTTATGACCAGCATTATCTGCGCGACTCAAGTGGACAGCTACTAATCGAACCTGCACAATCGCTTGAAACATTTCAGGAAGGAGTTCTCAATCCAACCCCAGAAATTGCCGGATTGCTGCAGAACCTGAATCAGCTTTTAAAAATTAAATTATTAATAGCAGACACTGAATTCATCACAACCTGTAAAAACCTGCTGAATGCCGTTCCACCTCTGCCAATTGGAGATTCAGCCGGAAATAAAGTGATTTTGTCTGGTTCGAGACTGGGTGTACGCAGCAACATAGAAAACCCTGAACTCTATACCATTTTCCCCTACAGGCTTTTTGGAGCAGGAATGCAAGACCTCAAACTGGCCGAGAATACTTTTGCATACCGGCATTACAAAAATACAGGCGGGTGGCACCAGGATGCTATTCAGGCTGCATTGACAGGAAATACTATTGAAGCGAAGTCAATGGTCACCAAAAACTTTACTACAAAAAACCCGGGCAGCAGGTTCCCGGTTTTTTGGGGACCAAATTACGACTGGGTTCCTGATCAAGACCATGGCAGTGTGGCTGCAACGGCACTTCAATACATGCTTATCCAGCCTGTAGAAGATAACCTACATATTCTACCTGCTTGGCCCAAAGAATGGAATGTGAAATTTAAAATTCATGTACCCGGCAAGAAAGTTATAGAAGGATCATACAATCAAGCAAAAGGAATAAAAATCACACGCAAACCCAAAGACATGCAGCTAGTATTCAATAAAAAATGATCATTAAACCCTTTCCAGCATATAGGGATACGTATTGCCCGCATTCCACTGAGCTACATAGAGATTTTTATCGGCGTCAACGCATACATCATGGCAATGTTTGAAGATGGGCTCAGCCTGAACCATTGGAAGTAATTCGCCTTTTTTATAAGTTGGTTTTGTACCTCCGGGATTGGAAACAACCCTGTTGTTGCCATCCAGGATGGTGACAAATCCGGCATTGTAGGTAAGCATGTGGTTTTTAAGCGCTGAAAAACAAACCCCTGAATACAGATTTTCGCCATCAAATACAGCTCGGCTTACATATGCACCGGGAACCTGTATAGAAGACCTGTATGTTCCATCGAGTCCAAAGATCTTGAAACAGGTTTTTATACGGTCTGTGCACATCAATACCGGATCATTCGGGTTGCGTGTGTCCAGCGTAACACCATGCACCTGTTTGAAATTTTTTTCGCCGAAACTGTCACCACCGAATTTTCTGATGAACTCGCCTTTGGAAGAATACTGTAAAATAAACTGCGAACCATAACCATCCGCGATGTAGATATCACCATTCGGACCAATACAGGTTTCCGTAGGTTTGAATTTGTCACAATCTCCGTATTGTCCTATTGTCTTTGGATGCCTTATAGTCAGCAGAATCCTGCCATCCATTGTTGTCTTGTACACCTCACCCAGCTCATGATCGGTGATGTACAAAAACTCTTCACCACCCTCATCATGAATAGTGAGTCCATGTCCACCAGGAAATGCATGACCCCAGCTGTCCAACAACTTGCCTGACCTGTCGTATATGATGATGTTGTTCTTCTTTTCATTCGTCAGCAGAATGATACGTTTCTTACGATCCATCACCATCTCGTGACAATCTTTTACAGGAGTCCGGGCATCAAGCACACCCCAGTTGCGGTTCACCCTGTAACGAAAATCACCATGTCCAATGATGGGTCCATCATTATTACGGGCTTGTATGATATTGAATGATGCAGCAGTAAAAGCCAGTGCCCCTAAGGCTGCCTTCTCGATGAATTGACGTCTTTGCATGTAGATGGTTCTTAGCTTAAAAATAGGCATTGTTCGGATACAACTATACATAAACATCCTCATCGATAAATTCATTAATTTCAGTGCAGCAGCAAAACAATTCCGCCATGCTGGCCATGATTGGAGATATTTTCAGTTTTCCTTCCGAAGCGGCTGTGGACTTTGTAAGGGATGAATTGAAAAAGATTGGGTTGGACTATATGTAATTAATGGTATTCCTCAGGTAGTAGCAGCAGCTATTTTTTGTACGCATTAAAATGTTCATGATGATAAGATCGGTATTCCTGTTATTTATTTTTTTTACACCTTCTGTCAACGCTCAACAAATCAGCTTCATCTCTGACCAATATGAAACTGCTAAAGCTGTAACTGACTTTACCAAAGCTGAATTGAGCAGCATGTTAGCAGGTAAAATAAATCATCATACTATCCTTTTTGAACTCAAAAAAGATGCAACCCTCACGAATGGTAGCTTTGCATTTGACATCAAAAAAAAGGATCAAATTTTCAATGTGGTGCTATCAGGAGAAGGCGAAACAGAAATTCTCCATGCAGCACACAGCTTTCTGGAACATATCGGGTTTCAATTTGATATGTTCAACAGCATTATACCTGACCAAATTAACATCAGTACAATCAGAACTGGATATTTTCTGGTAAATCCTTATACACGCTGGCGTGGTATCAGGCAACATGTCAATTTCCCAATGGACATTTCATCTTATCCGCTAGAGGAAGCGAAAGAATACCTCAATAATCTAATGCGTTTGCGTTTTAACAAACTGGCTGTTCACAGCTACCCCAACCTATGGCATGAAGTGTACACCGGAGACAGCACAGAATATGCAGGCAATTTTTTTTATAACCGACCGCATGAAATCCCTGATGTGCCCATCATCAGTAAACATATCCGCCACAACAACAAATTATTTGCAATCCCTGCCATCGAACCTTTTTATGCCGACAATAAAATACGCAGTAAAATGGCGACCGACTGGATGAGGTCACTGCTGACTTATGCTAAAAGCATTGGCTTCAAAATCCATTTTTCTATAGAGCCACGGACAAAAGGTGATATTCAATATATCATCGATAATTGTAAATCTGCACTCACCAATTACCCAATGATTGATGAACTTGAAATCAATACAGAAGAACTAGGCGGATGGGGAAATAGTTGCACGGATACAACTGTAAAAGCAATACTAATCAAGTGGTTTGGTGAGGGAGTTTTAAGAGATACAATGGTCAGCAGACACATCACAAAAAATCAAACAGACCTCGATAACCTGATCAACCAGATAGGAAGGAA
Source organism: Sphingobacteriales bacterium (assembly GCA_947463715.1). Lineage (GTDB taxonomy): Bacteria > Bacteroidota > Bacteroidia > Chitinophagales > Chitinophagaceae > Pollutibacter. The sequence goes on along the minus strand of CANHUF010000023.1, from coordinate 10,654 downwards.
TATAACTGCTGTAAAAATATTGCAACAAGAGAAATGGTTTACAAACAATGGCATATCCCCTAAAATTGGAATCTATTGCACCATTGCTCCTTACGCAGCTGCAGCCTATCACCTGGTAAGGAAATTTGCTCCTGATGTGGAAGTAAGTATCATGCCGGGTCATGGTAGTATGCGGACAGCCAAACATTTTTCTTCTATCCCAAAAACCAGCCAGGACCTTCAAATGACAACCTTGTTTTCATGGATTGAATTTGACGGACTCATGTTCACGCAGCAGAATCCGGTTGAAGGTATTGACGCAATCTGGCTACAACTTGATAGCATCAAAGGAAATCATCAGGTTCATGCCATACTGTTTAATCACTGGAGAACCGCAGAAAATAGCCTCGCAACCCGATATGCAGCAGTTACAGCAGTTAAAGGACCTGTCAAAAGAGCTGGTTTTTACCGGCAATTTGCTGTTCAAAAAAATATACCTGATCCCAATAGTTTTGCTTGGTGTATGGAAAAACTGGAATGGATTGATGCCTATTCTACCAATGAACTGCCCAATTATGGGTTTTGCTGGCTGGGTGCATGGACCAATGGTGGTCCGTATACCTGGATCAGCAGAAAAAACCTGAACCTTGTAAAAAACACATACGATTCCATTCACATCAGCCTTAAAGAATTGATGATGAAGGCTACATCGGAAGTAGCAATGATAGAGCTAAGCTTGCTTATCAACAGAGTGGAAGCTAGTCTGGCCTATAATGAGGCATTCGACTGGGCCTGCAGGGTTCAGGAATTGAAAAAAGATGATAAAGGTTTTTATCCGGAAGGAGAAAAAGTAAAAGCTGCTAACTTTTTCACCAATTCACTCAACGCATATTACAGATATATGGACATTCATTCCATAATAATGCCAGACAGAGGTGCAGAAGGTACGCTGATTAATCTATGGCACGGACCTATCTACGGACTAAAAGTACTACGTGAAAGGATAACAGGTATCCCAGTTAACCAACCATTTTCACCGGAAAAACAAGGAGAAGGCCCACCACTTCCAATACTGTTAAAAAATAGGCAGTAGACCCCAGTATGGGACAGTTAATTGCCGGCTTAATTTATTTCCCAGCCCAATAGTCGATCACCAGCACTTTGTCTAGGTGTGGTTTCAAGACATCTACAAATGCTTTGTGAGCCGGATGTGGCAGGTAAATTTCTCGGTCTTTCTCTGAAGTGAAAGTCACAAAAAAACAATGGGTGAAACCCTGGTTCAAACCTTCTGGACTGTTATTCTTCCCCCATTCAAAATCCTTGATTTCCTTTATCTGGGATGGCAGTTTCCTGAAGGCATCTTCTACTATTTTAACTTCAGCAGCACTGCTTGTAGGTTTAAACGAAAAAAGTACCACGTGACGCAGACTGCCACCTTGTTGCTGTGCATGGGTCATAATTGATAAACTGCAAAAAATGATTAAAGAAAGGACAAGCTTTTTCATATCAGCAATTTAATCAATAACTTGTTATGTCAATCCTGCTTACATTATAAAATCTCATTCATGAAAAAGTGGTTATTCATTTCCCTCATATACCTCTCTAATGGAGCTTTCGGACAAACCAACTCCCGAGCGAGGGATAATGATATTCTGCAGCTGCTGAATCAGTATTTCGCTGAAACCCCCTCCTCCTCTTCGATGATGGTACCTGGCGGCAACGGATTGATGACAAAAAGAAAGTTTGAACTGGTAAGAGATTCGCTTATCATCATGATACATGATCCGAAAGACCTGATCTCAGGTACTGACTTCTATGACACGATAAAGATTTCGATGCTTTCCATCAGTAAAGTGGCGCTCATCAGAGAAAATGGAGAAAACGGAATACCTGGTACAGCTATTCAGTTCATCCCCAAAAAGGAGCCTGACAGACCGGTAAAAGTGGAAGATGTGGGTTCAGCCGGCAACAGCAAGATTGATGAAAAACAACTGAATCAGGTTCGGGGCTCGTCTGTTGGGCAACGGATTGCGGGACAAGCATCGGGTGTAAGGGTATCGAATGATAACAGTCCGGGTGGTGCCCCGCGCATCAATATCCGCGGTATCAGTTCAGTTTTTTCAGGCAATAATCCACTCTACATCGTAGATGATGTTCCGATGAGCAATGTAAACCTGCTCAATCCGGAAGATATCGCCTCTATTGAAATCCTGAAAGACGCCTCTGCCACAGCCCTCTATGGGATCAGGGGGGCTAATGGCGTAGTGCTCATCAAAACCAAAAAAGGCGGTGAGGAAGATAACAATGAAGAAAAGGAGAAACTGACACCCTACGCACTCTGGGTGCTGGGCGGCAAAGCAAAGGAAATGAAAAAGGCCAAGGATGATAAGCGACTCCTTGACCTTCTTCAGGCTCGTATTGATTGAGTTTTACATGAAATTTGAATTTTGCAACAGTGTCCTATTTAAATTAAATTTTTAGGATTTATAAGGCCAATTAAAGACAATAAACAAATTACCAGGATTATTCATTGAACCTGTAAAGTTTTGTTAGGACGAGTCATCCGGAAGGGGAGAGAACCGGAAGACGGGGTGGTGGAAACAAAAGAGGTATTCCACCACCCCGTCACCTGCCTTCGGCAGGCAAGCTCATTCGCCTGCACCTTCGGTGCTGTCTCATTCGTGCCACCCCTCCTGTCCAGGAGGGGAGTTTTGAAAGCATGAATCAGTCAGTTTTTAATAAGTATTCTTGAATAAAAAATCAACCATTTTTTGTCGGCAAGAAAATACTGGTGTCGTTCCAGAACGCAGCAATCCAAACCAAAGCAAGTGTAAACGCTGCATTAATTACCGGCATTCCGTGCGAAAGGTCGGTTGCCATGGCGCCGGCAAAATAAGCCGTCAGAAACAATACCCCCAACTTTCTGGTAGCAGGATAGATGAAAAGGCCGGCAAAAACGATCTCCATGATACCCAGAAGGGTGATATAATCCCCTACACCTACCTTGGTGAGTGTATCAACAGCTTCTTTTAATCCGGATAATTTCATGATTCCACTCATCACCACCATCGAGGTAACGAGAACAGTGTAAACAGTAATGGCAATTTTTTTAAACTTCATGTGGGTTGTTTTAAGTGCGACAATTTACCAAAATTGTTTTAATCACAGTATATGAAAAGACAGAAACCTTAAACAATACAACAAAACCGGAAATAATGCGTTTCAACCAAAAAAACTCACCATGACCAAAATAAAAATGCTTTCTGTAATTCTGGTTCTCTTTTTGATGGGATGTGAAAAGTATGAAGCAGGCGGACTCATCAGCAAAACTGAACAAAACCTGGTAAAAACCTGGAAACTACAGCAATACCTGCGAAACAATACTGATGTAACATCCACTATCCTCATCAGTAACTACGAAGAAACTTATCAATCGAATAACACATACCCACGTTCCTACACCAACAAAGACAAGCGCAATATCACTGAAACGGGTAGCTGGAAACTGGATACTGAACAGAGAATTATACAGATTTCTGGAGTCAGCAGCATTGAAATCACTACCCAATCAGGAACTATTTCAGCTTCCAACAGAACAATTACCAAACTCACAGCCAACGAATTCTGGTATTCATTTGTGAACGGCAGCGATAAGCATGAATTCCGGCTAATCAGAAAATAGCCTAAAGAATGAGAATGGATTATTAATATCTTTGGTTTTCATTTGCAAAACCATGGCTAAGAAAATTCTCCTCTCCCTATTGGGCTTACTGATTGTATTACTGGCAGTCTTATTAATCAATACATTTCGCTTCAAATCTGCAGCAGTTGAAGGAGAAGAGGCTTTGGCCATCGGCAACCACGATTCAGCCGCAGTTCACCTGAGCAGGGCCATCCAGATCAAAACGGTTTCATTCGGAGATACCCTGGCTATTGATACCACTGAATTCACCCAGTTCAGGTCGTTCATGGAATCAACCTATCCCTTAATGCATAGCAAACTGGAAAGGACCGTTTTCGGAGAATTCAGCTATGTTTTCAAATGGAAAGGAAAAGATACCACCGCAGCTCCTCAGGTACTCATGGCACACCTTGACGTAGTGCCGGTAGAAGCCATTGCAGAAAGCAAATGGACACATCCTCCTTTCAGCGGACTCATCAGCCAGGATACCATCTGGGGAAGAGGAGCAGTAGACGACAAAGGTGCTGCCATAGCCATCATGGAAGCGACTGAGGAACTGCTCAATGAAAATTATACACCTGAACGTACTACATATATCTGCTTCGGACACGATGAAGAAATTTCTGGCAGAAGAGGAGCCAAAGTATTTTCCAAATGGTTTGCAGACAACAACATCAAGCCAGCTGTAGTTCTTGATGAAGGTGGCATGATTGATACCCAGCAATTCAAAGACCTCAAGAAACCAGTTGCTGTTATCGGTACCGGTGAAAAAGGTTATGTTAACATCGATTTAGCTGTGGAACTTCCGGGCGGCCACTCCTCTATGCCACTTCCTGAGACTGCCATTGATATCCTCAACACAGCAATCAGTAAAGTGCGGGCAGAGCAGATGCCTGCCATCATAACCCCACCAGTTCATGAACTGCTTGGCATTACCGTTGCTTCTCAATCCTTATTAACCAAAATGGTGGTGGCCAACCAGTGGCTTTTCAAAGGTGCACTCGTCAGCCAGATGGAGCAATCCAAACAAACCAATGCCATGATCCATACCACCCTGGTGCCCACCATTGTTAAAGCAGGCATCAAGGATAATGTGATACCCACGATTGCCAAAGCTACTTTCAACAGCCGCATCCTGCCCGGACAAACCAGCGATGATGTGGTGGAATTTGTGAAAAAAGCCGTCAATGACCCGCGTGTGAGTGTTTCCAAACAAACCATTTCCCTGATGGAGCCTTCCACAACAACGCCATCAACGCATCCTGCATTTAAAAAACTGGCCTCCATTACCTACAAAACCGTACCCAATGCGCTGGTTTCTCCCTATCTTGTGGTCGGTGCCACTGATTCCCGCTATTTCAGGAGTTTCAGTGATGCCGTTCTGAATTTCACCCCCATCCAGGATGCCAAGGGATTCCATGGCATAGATGAACGGATTGGCGTTTCAGACATCAAAAGAATGGTGAGTTTTTACAGACTTTTCATCAGCGGACAGTAAGTCCGGGTGCATTAGAAAAAATCCTGAATCCAACTGAATTTCTGCGTTTTAGCGTCATTTTTCGCTAAAAAGGGCTATGTTTTTAACAATTTTATAGCAATTATCCTATTTTGTGCACATCCGAACCAAAATAAATACCATGAGAAGGATTCTCTTCGCCTTGATGGCATGCCTTTCAGTCTATTCAGCTTCAGCCCAGCAAAACAATTTCTGGTCGTCTCACGGAGCAGGCATCGCTCAGGTAAGCGTAGCCAGAAACGCCCAAAGGGCTTCCTTTCCAGCAGATTACAAATTATTTGACCTGAACATGACCCCATTTCGTCAGGAAATGATGTCTGTTACACGCAACACCAAAGCCACTACCATCATCACCCTGCCCAACGCAGATGGTGGCGTTGAAGAGTTTGAGGTAACTGAAGCCTCCAACTTCGAACCGGCACTCCAGGCAAAATACCCGGATATCAGGAGCTTTTCCGGTAAAGGCATCACTGATAAATCTGCCAGCCTCAAACTGAGCATCTCCGCACAGGGTATGCAGTCGATGGTTTTCCGCTCAGGCAGGGAAGACGAGTACATTGAATCCTACGCAGCAGACCAGCCCGTTTATGCGGTATTCAAGGCACAGCGCAAGGCCGGACAAATGCCCTGGGCATGTAATACACCCGACAGGAATCTGGCCAATGCCCTGAATCAACAGGTGGGTCAGGAGATTTCAATTGCCCGCTCGGGTGGTGATCTCAAGACACTCCGCCTGGCTTTATCGTGCAACGGTGAATACGCCAATTTCTTCGGAGCTACCAGTTCAGCTGAGGTTGAGCTTGTTCTTGCAGCTTTCAACAATACACTCACCCGTTGCAATGGCATCTTCGAGAAAGACTTAGCGCTTCACCTGAACCTGATTCCAACAACCACCAATGTCATTTACTATACTCCTGCAACAGACCCCTACACAACATTGGGCAGTTGGAATGAACAACTTGAAAACGCGCTCATTGCAAATGTGGGACAAGCCAGCTATGATATCGGACACATGTTCGGTTCTACCGGTGGCGGTGGTAATGCAGGCTGTATCGGTTGCATTTGTGTTAACCGTGCTGGTGCAACAAATGGCAAAGGCAGCGGCATCACTTCACCGGCTGACGGTATTCCACAGGGTGATAATTTCGACATCGATTATGTAGCCCATGAAATCGGCCACCAGCTGGGAGCTAACCATACTTTCTCACATAGCCTTGAAGGGACTGGTGTAAACAAGGAAGTAGGTTCTGGTATCACCATCATGGGATATGCCGGTATCACCGGACAAGACGTGGCGCCTCATTCTATTGACATCTTCCATCAGGCTTCCATCCAGCAGATTCAAAACAATTTACTGACCAAAACCTGTCCGACCACCCTCAGCATCGCAGGAAACAATGCTACACCGGTTGTAGCGCCCCTCACCAGCTATACCATTCCCCGAAGCACGCCTTTTGCCCTGACTGGTGCTGCTACTGATGCAGACGGAGATGCACTTACTTACACCTGGGAACAGAACGACAACTCTACCACAACATTAAACGCAAGTGTTGCCAGTGCAACAAAAACAACAGGTCCCAACTGGATTTCTTTCAAACCAACCACCACTCCAACAAGGTTATTCCCACAACTATCAACCATACTTGCCGGCGCCACTGTAACTGGTCCGCTCGCAGGTGGAGACGCCGGAGCTAATATCGAAGCACTCAGCTCCGTAGCCCGTACACTTAATTTCAGGCTCACAGTGAGGGACAATGCCCCTTATAGTTCAACCACTCCTGAAGTAGGACAAACATCCTTTGCAGACATGGTGGTGACGGTGAACGGAACTGCTGGTCCATTTGGTGTTTCTGCTCCCAACACAGCTGTCAGCTGGCCTGGTGGGTCAACACAAACTGTTACCTGGACTGTCAACAGCACCAACCTTGCTCCAATCAATTGTGCCAATGTGAAGATTTCACTGAGTACAGATGGGGGACAAACTTTCCCAACAGTACTTTTGGAAAGTACACCTAATGACGGCAGTCAGCCTGTAGTGATTCCAAATACAGTTAGCACTACTGCGAGAATCAAGATTGAATCCATCGGAAATATTTTCTTCGATATCAGCAACACCAATTTCTCTATTACCACACCACCATTGTGTGGTGATCCGACCGGATTGACTACAGGCTCCATCACCAACAGCAGTGCAGCCTTAAGCTGGACAGCCGTGCCAAACGCACTCAGTTATACTGTGGAGTACAAACTCAATACAGCTGCTACCTGGACAGTTCTCTCTGCTACTCAGGCAGGAACTACGGCAAGTATTACCGGACTCACCGGTGCAACAGCTTACAACTGGAGAGTTCGTGCTACCTGTGCGGCCGGTGCTGGTAATTATGTTCAGGCCAACTTCACCACGCTGGTGAATTGTGGCAATCCAACCGCACTCACAACAGGTTCCATTACCAATACTAGTGCAGCACTCAGCTGGACAGCTGTAGCCAATGCTACCAGCTACAGGGTTGAATACAAGACCAATGCAGCTGCAACCTGGACTGTTCTGTCTACAGCACAGGCGGGAACAACTGCCAGCCTTACCGGATTGGTGCAGGGAACTGCTTACAACTGGAGGGTTCAGGCTACTTGTCCGGCTGGAACCGGAAGCTTCGTTCAAGCCAACTTCTCCACAACCTCACCTAGCTGTGCAAGTGCATTGGATAATGCCACCAACAACACGGTTGCAGGTTCTGCAGTGATTCCGTTTAATACCAATGTAACCGGACTCATCAATGTGGGTAGTGACATTGACCATTACCGGTTCACAATCACAACAGCAGGAACCATTACCATCACACTCACTACGCTTCCTGCGAATTATCATTTACGTCTGATCAATACCAATGGAACAACAGTGCTGGTGACTTCTTCGAATGCTGGAACTACCAATGAAACCATCACCCGAAACATGACGCCTGGCACCTACTATGCACGCGTTTATCCTGCCAATACAAATACCTTCAATGCTACCTCATGCTATACATTGAGGGTGGCACTGGGAACTGCCACCAGGCTGGCAGGAATAGCTGAAGGAATTGCTAACTCAGGATCAATAAATACTGATAGTGAAGTGGCAGTAGGATCTTTTTATGGATTCCCCAATCCCGTACAAAATACACTTAACCTTAACCTGAGTGGTTTCAAAGGAACTTCGCAAGTAGTAGTGTATAACATGAACGGAAAGCGTATGATGTCTAAACAATCTGCAAACACCAATACCACACTTGATTTCTCAAGGTTACCTAAGGGTGTTTACATGTTGCGTATTTTCAATGCCAATGGCAACAGCGGAAACATGAAGGTGATCAAAAACTGATAAACATCAGCTATTGTTATACAAAGCTCCTGCTCACAAGGCAGGAGCTTTTTTTATGCTGATTGAAATCAATTCATCTCTCACTGTATGTCATTGCAAGTGCATGTTCATTGGTTGAATTTTACGCCTATTGTTTCACTCATAAAACAAATTCAAATCATGAAAACAGATGCACAAATCCAGCAGGATGTTATGGCCGAACTCAAATGGGAACCATTCCTCAGTGCCCATGAAATAGGCGTTTCCGTGAAAGATGGGGTAGTAACCTTATCCGGACAGGTTGATTCCTATTCCCAAAAACTCATGGCGGAAAAAGCAGCCAAAAAGGTTTCCGGTGTCAAAGCTATCGCAGAAGACATTCAAATCGGTGTATCGAAAACCAATGTGAAATCAGACACTGAAATTGCAGCAGCGATTGTCAATGCTCTCAAATGGCATACACCTTTGATGAAAGAACAAATCAAAGTAAAAGTAGAAGATGGTTATGTAAAACTGGAAGGTGAAGTGGAATGGGAATTCCAGCGCATCAATGCCAAAACTGCCATTGAAAACATTGCCGGAGTAAGGTCTGTGGCCAACCTGATTGTAGTTAAACCGAAATTGGAAGCCAAAGACATCAAAGCGAAAATTGCCTCAGCATTTCACAGGAGTGCAACGGTTGATGCCAATCGGGTTACAACAGATGTAAGTGGAAGCAAGGTTACCTTGTATGGTTCAGTAAGGTCACTGGCAGAGAAGGAAGATGCTGAAACTGCAGCCTGGAATGCACCCGGCATCACCATTGTACAGAACAAACTCACCATCGAAGAACCCAGTTATTCTTTTGAGGAGGGATGAATCGATGATGATTATTAAGTTTAAACTCGCCTTTATGAATGAGTCTTAGCCTTCGGTATAGACTCATTCATTCTACTTGACACCAGACAGGTTTACCCATTCGAGGAACAATCCCCCAACTTGAATATATTTGCCTGATGAGCATCATGCCTCAACTCAGGGAGAATTACAAGCAATTTTACCGTGCCATGAAATGGGGCTGGCTGATTATTCCGGTGGCGGTTCTAAGCGGACTGATGGTCTCCTTGTTCCTATGGCTGCTGGATAAATCAACAGTAACTTTTCAATCGAACTATTGGTTGATCTTCCTGATGCCGCTTGCTGGTATACTGATCACCTGGCTTTACAAACATGGCAAAGATTCCGGCAAAGGTAACAACCTCATCATTGCAGCCATTCAGGATCCATCGAAACAAGTACCCGCAAGGATGTCGCCGCTGATCCTGTTCACTACAGTGCTGACACATCTGGTTGGAGGTTCAGCCGGAAGAGAAGGAACTGCCGTGCAGATTGGAGGCAGCATTGCTGGTCTTCCATTCCGGTTTTTTCAACTCGAAGAATACCAGCAACAAGTCATTCTGCGATGCGGAGCTGCAGCAGGATTCGGCGCGGTCTTCGGCACACCCCTGGCAGGCGCGGTATTTGCCATTGAATTCACACGGATTGGCAGTATTCACTGGCGTTCATTATTTCCTTGTCTGCTTGCTGCTTTGCTGGCAGATCAAACCGTCCGACTTACAGGAATTGACCACACACCTTATGCCATTCAATTTACCACCACTACTTTTTCATTTTTACCAGTTGAACCCATTTTGCTTTTGAAAGTGATGGGCGCAGGCGTGGCATTCGGACTCACTGCCAGGTTATTTGTTTGGGTATCCAATGGGATAAAATCAACCGCCCAAAAATTTATCCCGAATTCTTATCTGATAGTGGTTGCAGCCAGCTTGCTTGTTTGGAGCATCAGTGAACTGCTGGGAACTTATGATTACCTCGGACTGGGTGTTGAAAGCCCGAATAGCAATGGCATCAGCATCCTATCCAGTTTTCAGTCCAACCACATTGCCCCCCTGGGCTGGTTTTGGAAACTCATACTCACAGCCATTACGTTGAGCATGGGCTTTAAAGGTGGTGAAGTGACACCGTTATTTTTTATGGGTGCTGCACTCGGCCACACCCTTGCGGTGTATGCTGGCGCACCGGTTGATTTGTTTGCCGGGCTCGGACTGATTGCCGTCTTTGCAGGAGCAGCCAATACACCACTGGCCTGTGTAGTAATGGG
>CANHUF010000022.1 GCA_947463715.1 Sphingobacteriales bacterium | reverse complement strand
TGCTGAGGATATAAAACAGGCAGATGATCAGTCCGAGCAGCATAAAAGTGGTCTGCAGGGTGTCTGTATATACAATTGTTTTGACCCCTCCCTTGAAAGTGTAAAGGAGAATCATCAAAAGTATCAATGCTGATGTAACCATAAAAGGCACGCCCATCTGGTCAAGGATGAAAATTTGTAAAACGTTGATAACCAGAAAGAGGCGAGCTGTTGCACCAAATGTGCGGGAAATGATGAAGAAAAGCGCTCCTGTCTTGTAGCTTTCTTTCCCAAAGCGCTGGTCAAGGTAGTGGTAAATGGAAGTCAGGTTAAGTTTGTAGTAGAGCGGGATAAGCACATAAGCGATAACCGCATAGCCGAAAATATAGCCGATTACCACCTGGAAATACCTGAATCCTGTGAAATCACCTCCTGTAAAGTTGCCCACTGTTCCGGGAACAGATACGAATGTAACACCCGATAATGAGGTGCCAATCATCCCAAATGCAACGAGCATCCAGTTTGAATTTCTGTTGCCAATGAAGAAAGATTCGTTGGTTGCATTCCTTGCTGTGTAGATTGATACACCCAAAAGCAGTATAAAATACCCTAAAACAAAAGAAAAAAGCAGGATTGGTGACATGATTTTCGCGTTGTTTATGCAAGGTAATGCATTTAAAAATATCTACTTTTGAGCATGCTAAAAAAGCTGGACATTCAAAACTATGCGATCATTGCCGGACTGACCCTTGAGCCGGCATCCGGGATGGTTATCATTACCGGTGAAACAGGTGCAGGTAAGAGTATTTTACTGGGTGCACTCGGACTGGCTCTTGGAGACAGGGCGGATAGTGCTCAAGTGCGGGATAAGGAGAAAAAAACCATCATAGAAGCTGTTTTTGTTGTTCAGGAAACCGCCGCACTTGAAAAACTTTTGCAGGATGCCGATATTGATTCAGATACCGAGATCATACTGCGCAGGGAAATTCAGGCTAATGGGAAGTCAAGGGCATTTGTAAACGACACACCCGTTGCCCTCAATCAGTTACAGCTCATAGCAGGGCACCTCGTTGACCTTCACCAGCAATTTGATACACTTGAACTTGGAAACAGACATTTTCAGAGAGCGTTGCTGGATGCACGTGCAGGTGCAGTTGGTTTAATGGCGGATTATACAAGACAATTTGAGCGATATACTGTTCTGAATAAAAAAATCCAGGACGCACGGGCACGCATGCTGAAAGCGAATCAGGAATCTGAGTATAAGTCATTTATCCTGCAGGAGCTTCAGGGGCTGAAATGGACTGCCGGAGAAGGTAAAATAATTGCTGAAGAGTTGCAGGTCTTGAGCCATGCAGAACAGCTTAAATCGGGCATTGGAAAAGCGGTTTATGCATTTCATGAGGGTGATCAGCCGATTATCTCCCAACTGAGGTCCCTGCTCTCTCAACTTCAGCCACAGGCAGCCTATCATCCTGCATTGCCTTCTCTGGTGGCAAGATTTGATGCTGCCTATGTTGAGCTGAAAGACATTGCCACTGAGCTGGAGAGTTTGTTAGACAGTGTGCAGGTTGATGACCTACGTATGGAACAATTGAATGAGCGTCTGGCATTGGCACAGCGCATTGCCAAAAAGCATGGGCTAGCCGATGTGGATGAACTGCCAATTGTGGAAAAGCAGTTTGCAGAAGAGCTCGTTGTTTTTGAAGATGCAGAATCGGCACTAAAGGCATTGGAAAAAGAAATGGAAACTGTACAGCAACAGGCCCTGGCTTTGGCTAAGGCCTTGCACGAAAAGCGGCTTGCAGAAATTCCGATGCTGGAAAAGGCTACGATGGCATTGCTTGTGCGGGTTGGAATGCCAAATGCACAATTGAAGATTGACCTGAAAACCACAGGGTTGACCGCGGGTGGAACTAACGAAGTGGTGTTTTTGTTTGATGCCAACCGCAGTGGTCAATTTGAACCCCTCCATAAAGTTGCCAGCGGAGGTGAATTGAGCAGACTGATGCTTGTGTTGAAATCGCTTGTAGCGCATTCACTGGAAATGCCAACACTCATTTTTGATGAGATTGACAGTGGTATCAGTGGAGAAGCAGCCAGGCAGGTTGGTTTGCTGATGCAGGAGCTTTCATCCCATCACCAGGTTATAGCAATCACACACCAGCCTCAGATTGCTGCTTTGGCGAGTCAGCATCTCTATATTTACAAAACTGCCAGCCAGGAACAGGTTACTACGCAGATGCGTGAGCTAACAGGCGATGAGCGGGTTTCGGCAATTGCCAGGATGATGGCAGGTGATAAGCCCAGTGAAGCGGTGCTTGCCACGGCCAGGGAAATGCTTATGCCTGGGGTTAAAAAAAAGTAGATATTAATGTGTAGTGATATTAAAATTTTTAATATCACTACAGGTTAGATATTGGTCTGATTGATAAAGTTTCAGTTGCGATTTGGGCATTAAAAGCTAAACGAACTATATTTGCCAGCAAATCGATGATTATGTCCAACCAATTGCTCAAAGGGAAAAAGGGAATCATTTTTGGTGCACTGGATGAAAAATCCATTGCTTGGAAAACAGCACTTGCCTGTCATGCCCAGGGTGCTCAGCTCGTGCTCACCAATGCTCCGGTTGCATTGAGGATGGGAGAGATCAATAAACTTGCTGAGCAGATCAATGCACCGGTTATTGGGGCTGACGTGGTTAACATGGACGACCTTAAAAATCTTTTCGAGCAGAGCATGCAGCACTTTGGTGGTGGTGTTGATTTTATCCTGCATTCAATTGGCATGAGCCTCAATGTCCGCAAGGGCAAGCAATATACCGAGATTGATTATGGTTTTAATCAGAAGACGCTTGACATCTCCGCGATGTCTCTTCACAGGGTATTGCGTACGGCCTACGAAATGGATGCCATCAACGAGTGGGGGAGTGTAGTAGCGCTTACGTACATAGCTGCACAGCGCGTATTCCCTGATTACAATGAAATGGCTGACGCCAAGGCCTTGCTGGAAAGTGTGACGAGGAGTTTTGGCTACCACTACGGTGTGAAAAAGAAAGTAAGGGTCAACAGCATATCTCAGTCTCCAACCCGCACAACAGCAGGCAGCGGAGTTAAGGGATTTGATGGCTTCATGAACTATGCAGAAAAAATGAGTCCGCTCGGCAATGCTTCCGGTGAGGACTGTGCCAACTATTGTGTTTCCTTATTTTCAGATATGACCCGCATGGTAACCATGCAAAATCTTTTCCACGACGGAGGATTCTCTTTCACAGGTGTTACCGCGGCGGTGATTGAGCAAATGGAAAAATAAATTAAACAAAGGGCATGAAAAATTGGAGAAATTACCTGGGAATGGTAGGTGTGGTAACTGGTTCAATGACTTTTGTTCCGCAGGTTTACCAGGCCTGGGTAACAAAATCTGTAGGTGATTTATCAATTTGGATGATACTTATCCTCCTTGTAAACGTATCTATCTGGTTGGTTTATGGCATTACTGGTAAAGACAAACCGATGATCCTGGCTAACCTGATCATTATGGCCTTGTCTTTGGCTATGCTTTATTTCAAGCTGACCTTCTAATAAAAAAACCACCGTTTGGTGGTTTTTCATGGGAAAGTTTCAATACTCGTCCTCATTGAAGAAGAAGTCTTCCTGACTGGGATAATCAGGCCAGATATCATCAATGCCTTCATAAATATCCCCTTCATCATCCAGTTCCTGGAGATTTTCAATCACCTCAATGGGGGCTCCGCTCCTGATGCAATAGTCGATCAATTCGTCTTTGGTTGCAGGCCAGGGAGCGTCTTCAAGATAAGATGCTAGTTCAAGTGTCCAGAACATAGGGCTCTGTTTTATATTTCGGCAAAAGTAATGGTTAATTCCGTAATACCAATTCACAGATATACACAGATTTTATGGAAAATAATATCCGACAGCGAATTGTTCTTTGCTAAATTTGAAAAATGTTGGAGGGAAAAGGGATAATCAAGCATTATGGTCCGTTACAGGTATTGAAAAATATCGATCTGTCCATTGGTCAGGGTGAGATTGTTAGCATTGTAGGTTCATCAGGAGCCGGGAAGTCAACCCTGTTGCATATATTGGGTACGCTAGACAAGCCTGATGGCGGAGAGGTCTATTTTGATGGTCATCGGATTGATCAGCTTCAGGGGAAGGCTCTTGCCAGATTTAGAAACAAGCATACCGGATTCGTATTCCAGTTTCATCACCTATTACCGGAATTTACAGCACTGGAAAATATTTGCATGCCTGGCTGGATAGCTGGTTCATCAACCCGGGAGTTGGAGAAAAGGGCTAATATGTTGATGGATATGCTTGGGATTGGCGCCAAGGCTGAAGATAAACCGGGTACTTTATCTGGAGGAGAACAACAGCGGGTTGCAGTTGCCCGGGCACTCATAAATAAACCCGCAATAGTTTTTGCTGATGAACCAACCGGTAATTTGGATTCTGCCAATGCCAATGCGCTACACAACTTATTTTGTTCGCTCAGAGACGAATTGGGTCAGACATTTGTGATTGTGACCCATAATGAAGAGCTTGCAGCTATGAGTAATAGGGTATTACAACTCAGAGATGGCAGCTGGGTATCCTGAATGGCTCAGGAAAGTCTCGGTTTCCAGGGAGTTTCAGATACGTTGAGCCATTTGGCTGCTGTTCTGCCCAGCGTAAAAAGGTAGTCGCTGAGTCTGTTTATATATTTGACCATCAGGTTTTCTGCAGTGTCACCTGACTGAAGCAGCGCAACAATCAACCGCTCTGTTCTTCTGCATACGCACCTGGCAATATGAATTTGAGAAACAACAGGGTGGCCGCCGGGGAGAATGAAATACTTCAGCGGTTCAAGTGATTCATCCATCCTGTCCATTTCATTTTCCAACAATGCAATATCTTCTTCCTTGAGATCGGGTATTTTGAGGCTGGTTTCTTTGTTGGGGTCGCATGCAAGTGCTGAGCCTATAGTGAAAAGCCTGTCCTGTATTTCACCAAGTATATTTCTGGTATGGTCATCGGTTAACAGATCTCTGCACAATCCGATGTGTGAATTCAGCTCATCCAAGGTACCATAAGCCTCAATACGCTCATGTGATTTAAGCACTTTTGTGCCTCCAATCAATGAGGTTGTTCCTTTATCTCCTGTCTTGGTGTAAATTTTCATTGCCATAACCACATTTGCTTTTTAAGATAATGTGGAAGTCAACCAATTGTTCGGCAGAACCTCAAATAAATTTTAAACAACGCTGGCCGCATTTTTTACCTTATCGCTTTCTATCAGTCCGTCCCTCAAACGGATCACTCTTTTTGCGTAATTGGAAATATCTTCTTCATGGGTGACGAGCACTACGGTATTGCCATCATCATGAATTTTGGAAAAGATATTCATGATTTCATAAGACGTTTTAGTATCGAGGTTTCCGGTTGGTTCATCGGCAAGGATAATCGACGGATTGTTTACCAGGGCTCTGGCTATTGCCACACGCTGACACTGTCCGCCAGAAAGTTCATTGGGTTTGTGATGACTTCTGTCTAGCAGGTCCACCTTGCGCAACACTTCATGTGCCATTTCAAGCCGCTGTTTTTTGGCTATGCCGGCATAAACCAGTGGGAGTGCAACATTTTCAAGTGCTGTCAGCCTCGGCAAAAGGTTGAATTGCTGGAACACAAATCCTATTTCCTTGTTTCGTATGTCTGCCAGGTCATTGTCAGGCATGGTACTCACATCATGGCCATTGAGAATATATTTTCCCATGCTTGGTGAGTCGAGGCAGCCAAGAATATTCATGAGGGTGCTTTTGCCGGAGCCGGACGGACCCATCAGGGCTACATATTCATTTCTGAGGATATCCAGCGTGATCCCCTTTAAAACCTGAAGCTCCTGTTTGCCCATGAAATAACTTTTCCTGATCTCTTCAAGGTGTATGACGGAGTCTTGCATGCGTTTATTTTTTGATGACTTTTGGTACAGTAAAAAATTGGCCAGCTGGGGCAGGTGCATTTGAAAGTGCCAGAGCAGGAGATACAGAACCTTTTATTTCATCGTTACGGAGTCTGTTCTCTTCGCCGCTGATATGGGTTAAAGGTTCAACACCTGATGTGTCGAGCTCATTCAGTTTTTCCACAAAGCCAATCATTTGCTGTAAATCAGCCTGTATTCCGGCTAATTCCTGATCGGTAAATTCCAGCCTGGCCAAAGCAGCCAGTTTGAGTGTCATTTCCCTGTTCAGTTCCATATTAGTATGTTAATTGCAAATTTAATCATTATCCGGGCATATTTGAGGAATACTTGATGAGCGGAAATGAGATAGGATGGTGTGGTTGAAGGAGTATACATTCATTATATTTGCGGCATGAACAGTGAAAAAGCAATTGTCATGAGTGGGATTCGTCCCACAGGTTATCTGCATTTGGGCAACTATTTCGGTGCCATGCGTAATTATGTAAAATTGCAGGAGTCTTATACCTGTTATTTCATGGTTGCCGACCTCCATGCACTTACTACCCATCCGGATACGAAAGAGTTGAAAGAGAATGTGCACCGGGTAATTGCGGAAAACATAGCCTGTGGCATTGATCCTGAAAAGGCCGCATTGTATTGCCAGAGCCATATCAGGGAAACATCTGAGCTTTATCTTTATCTCAATATGCTTGCTTACCTCGGTGAGCTGGAAAAGACAACCACTTTCAAGGATAAAGCCAGGCTGCAGCCGGATAATATCAATGCCGGACTGCTTACATACCCCGTTCTACAGGCAGCAGATATTATTCTGCACCGTGCAACCTGGGTTCCTGTAGGCAAGGATCAGGAACAGCACCTGGAAATGTCGAGGAATTTTGTCAAGCGTTTTAACCACAGGTATGGAGAAATTTTTCCTGAGCCCATGGCCTATAATTTCGGCGAAGACCTCGTTAAAGTACCCAGCCTTGATGGTACAGGCAAAATGAGTAAGAGTGAAAATCAGCTTGCCACCCTATACCTGGCTGATTCGGATGAACTGATCAGGAAAAAAGTTATGAAAGCCAAGACAGATGCAGGTCCTGCTGCCCCCGATACTCCTAAGCCTGATTACATTGAAAATATTTTTCAGTTGATGCGGCTGGTGAGTAATCCTGAGGCCATCCGGTTTTTTGAAGAGGCGTATCAGCAATGTACCATAAGGTATGGCGACCTGAAAAAGCAGCTGGCAGAAGACATGGTTACTTTTATCAGTCCGATTCGTGAAAAAGCAGAAAATATCCGGAATGATAAAAAGTACCTGGATGAAGTCATGTCTATGGGTGCTGAAAAGGCCAGGAAGAGCGCTGTTGACACCATGGAGCTGGTAAGAGAGGCAATGGGTTTGGTATATTCAAAATGAATCAGTACTTTGTCTGCCCCGGTTAACCATATCTGAATTAAATAGTATGTCCAAAGCAAGAAAACCAAAACATGTAGCCATTGCCGGTAATATCGGTGCTGGCAAGACAACCTTAACAGAAATGCTGAGTAAGCATTATCGCTGGATACCACAGTTTGAGGATGTGGACCAGAATCCTTATCTCTATGATTTTTATGAAGATATGCCTCGCTGGAGTTTTAACCTGCAGATCTACTTTCTGAACAGCAGGTTGAATCAGCTGATTGAAATAAGTAAAGGAACTGAAACTGTAATACAAGACCGGACCATATACGAAGATGCTTACATCTTCGCTCCCAACCTCCATGAAATGGGGTTAATGAGCAAGCGAGACTTCGATAACTATTTTGAATTTTTCCAGAATCTCAGGCAGATGGTAAAACCGCCTGACCTGATGATATACCTTCAGGCTTCTGTTCCCACGCTGGTTGGACAAATTCAAAAGCGTGGCAGGGACTATGAAGAGAATATCCGCCTAGACTACCTGAAGCGGTTGAATGATTATTACACCAAATGGGTTGAAGGTTATAAGGAAGGACCATTGCTTGTAATCAATGTGGATAAGACCAAGTTTGTTGAAAATGAAGAACACCTTGGTGAAATCATAGCCAAAATTGATGCCGAACTATACGGGTTATTCTGAGCTGACTTTTCAGTCAACGAAAACTTCAAAACTCTCAAACCCTGGCGTTGGTTGAATGGTAGCAGCCGTTTCGACTAATTTCCAAATCGCTGCCCTGCCTGCAGAACCTAAAGCAAGAGAATACTTGTTTACATACAAGTCTATGTGTTTTCTCATGACTTCCTCAGACATTTCCTGTGCATTTTCCTTTACAAATGGCGGGAGTTCTTCGGCGTTTTCCCAGGCGTATTCCAGGCTTTTACGGATGACCCGGTTGATCTTGTGCAAAAGTGGAACAGCATAACTTCTCCGCGCCAGAATACCTCCTAGCGGTATGGGTAAACCTGTTTTCGATTCCCACAAATCACCCAACTCTGCGAGCTGCTTCAACCCTTTTTCGGCATACGTAAACCGGTTTTCATGGATGATGACGCCGGCATCGACTTTTTCCGATATAATGGCATCTTCAATTTCATGAAATGGCATGAAGATTTTGTTACGGATTTCCGGGAATGCCATTGAAAATAACAAGTGGGCAGTTGTATTTACGCCTGGAAGGGCTACTGTATGAACAGCTGGATTCAAGTCTTCTGCATTATTTAGCATATTTGAAACCAGTAATGGTCCTACTCCCTGGCCAAGTGCGCCACCCGCATCCAGGATGCGGTAATGATAAATCAGTCTTGGAACTGCGCCATAACTCACCTTGGTGATGTCCAGCTCTCCGCTTCTGGCCAGCATATTCAGCGTTTCAACATCTTCAAGCCGGGGGATAAATTTCAGACCTTCAGTATCGATTTTTCCATGCAGGAGTGCATCAAAAATAAATGTGTCATTCGGGCAGGGCGATAATCCTATAGTCAGGTTCATGGTTGTTCATTGAGATGGGTTAGAATATTTTTGCACGCATTTACGGCAGATTCCATGGCTTCAGCTATCCGCCAGTGGTTCTTGTTTCTTTCTCCAATCATATTGGAGATACCACGGATCTGGATAAACGGTATCCGTGCAGACAAGCCAATGTAGTGCAATGCGGCACCTTCCATAGACTCTGTATCCAGGTTGTAGTGATGTTTATAAAGTGCGATATCTTCAGCATTTGTTGTGATCCTGTTGACCGTTATGGCGTTTACTGCTGGCACTCCTGCTGCGTTGAGTAAATGAAAATGCGGATTAATTAATTTTTTCTGTTCATAAGGATGTTCACTCACAGCAACAAGTCCCATGTCAAATATGTCAGTATATCTTTCATTTTCCCATACCCCCATTTCTGCTGTGCATTCTGTTTTTACGGCAAAAGCTTTTCCAACAGCGATCTCATTGCTGAATGTTCCCGCAATACCTAACTGAATAATGATATCCGGATTACTTTCCTGTGTAACCTTCATCAGGTTATACATGGTGGATATCAAACCGACTCCGGTAACGGCCAGACTTAACTTTTTGGCTTCATCCAGGGCCAATTCCCGGCGAAAAAAGTTCATTTCCCGGTCAGTTGCAGCAGTAATCAGAATCTTCATGCTTCAAAGTTCTGCAATTTCCCTTAAGCTGCTTAACTTTGCATCCCTTTATATTATGCCTGTTTTCTACCTTACTCGAAAAGAACATTTCAATGCTGCTCATAAGCTGTATAATCCTGCCTGGACAAAAGAGCGGAATGACGAGGTATTTGGGAAATGCGCCAATGAAAACTGGCATGGGCACAATTTTGAGTTATTGGTCACTGTAAGGGGAGAACCCAATCCGGAAACAGGATTTATTGTAGATGCCAAATTACTCAGCAGTATCATTAAAAAACAGGTTGTAGATGTGCTTGATCACCGCAATCTCAACCTCGATGTGCCCTTTATGGCCGGCAAAATTTGTTCCATTGAAAATCTTGTTTGGGGAATCTGGCATGAATTGCTGCCACACATGCCAGCAGGCGTTGCCCTTCATTGCATCAGACTTGTGGAAACTCCCCGTATATTTGTAGAATATTTTGGAGAATAAACGCTGAAATCCTAAACAATTTTGTTCCTTTTGTGTTTTATTCTTCCAAAGGATGTAGAAGATGAAGAATGAACGTGTTTCAGTTTACCGTGCAGAGCATTTTAACGCGGCACACCGGTTACATAATCCGGATTGGGATCAGGATACCAACACCCGGGTTTTTGGGAAATGTAACCTTCCCCATTATCACGGTCATAATTACGAGCTTATCGTTAAAGTAACCGGAGAAGTTGATCCGTTAACCGGATATGTGGTGGATATGAAGGTGCTGTCTGATATCATTGCAGATAAAATACTCGAGCGATTTGACCACAGGAATCTGAATGAGGACGTATTAGAGTTTAAGACAATTAATCCAACAGCAGAGAATATAGCGATAGTCATTTACAGGATCTTAAGGCCGGAAATCGCCGAACATTTTGATCTGCAAATACGTTTGTATGAGACACCCAGGAATTTTGTAGAATATCCTGCAAACTAATTTTTCCAATTTACACACATGGCATATATCAAGGTTGAGCAGTTTGAAGATAAAATAACTTCAGGGTTAATAGAGAATTACAGGGAATCCATTTCACTGTTGGGTGAAGATCCGGAGCGTGAAGGTTTATTGAAAACACCGGAAAGGGTTGCCAAATCCATGCAATACCTTACACAGGGTTATCAGATAGACCCTAAGGCAATACTGGCATCTGCTAAATTTCACGAAGATGTGAGCGAGATGATCATCGTGAAAGATATCGAATTATACAGCCTTTGTGAACACCACATGTTGCCATTTTTCGGCAAAGCCCATGTGGCATATATTCCCAATGGTTATATTACTGGATTGAGTAAAATAGCAAGGGTTGTAGATACGTATAGCCGTCGTTTGCAGGTTCAGGAAAGGCTTACAACCCAGATTCTCAATGCCATAAAGGAAACCCTTGATCCATTGGGAGTTGCAGTTGTAATTGAAGCTTCACACTTGTGTATGATGATGCGCGGTGTGCAAAAACAAAATTCTGTTACCACAACATCTGCATTTTGGGGTGAGTTTGAGCGCAATGAGTCCAGAAGTGAGTTCATCCGCCTCATTGGGTCTAAGCTGCATTAAATTAATCATTTCAGGGTATGTTTTTAGGTGAATTTACTTTGAGAAAATCACCTGATTTCATTAGTTTTGTCGAACAAGAGGGTATATGATACAGGCGTATGTTTTTCCGGGACAAGGGTCCCAGTTTCCAGGAATGGGTAAGAGTCACTATGATGGCAATGCTTTTGCAAGCAGGTTTTTTGAGCAGGCCAATGAAATATTAGGTTTCAGGATATCAGATATCATGTTTAATGGATCTGAAGAAGATTTGAAACAGACAAGTGTAACGCAACCGGCTATTTTTGTTCATTCCGTTATAGCCTATAAAATGATTGAAGGTGCAACACCCCACATGGTTGCAGGTCATTCTTTGGGAGAGTTTTCGGCACTTGTGGTAAATGGTACTTTACCTTTTGAGGATGCCTTGAAATTAGTCAGTATCAGGGCCAATGCCATGCAAAAAGCCTGTGAAGCAAATCCATCTGCGATGGCAGCTGTTTTGGCCCTTGCGGATGATGTAGCAGAAAAAATATGTATAGAAATCACCAGTGAAACAGGAGAAGTTGTTGTTCCGGCAAATTATAATTGTCCCGGGCAGCTTGTTATCAGTGGCTCCAACGCTGGCATTGACATAGCCTGTGAACGCATGAAGGCAGCAGGAGCTAAGAGGGCGATTAAACTACCGGTTGGTGGTGCATTTCATTCTCCCCTGATGGAGCCTGCACGACAGGAGCTTGCAGATGCCATTATGGCCACTAAATTTCATAAACCATCCTGTCCGGTTTACCAGAATGTAACTGCTAGGCCTGTGACTGATCCCGATAATATTAAACAAAACCTGATTGATCAATTGACGGGTCCGGTCAGGTGGACACAAACCATTGAAGCCATGATTGCTGATGGAGCTAGCAGCTTCACGGAGGTTGGTCCGGGTAAAGTGTTGCAGGGACTCATTGGTAAAATCAACAAGGCGATACCTGTTGAATCATTCAACTGACGGAGTACTTTTTTACAAATGCTATGCCTGAGCTGCTGGTCCGCCGAACTGAAAGGGTATCTGCACTTCTTCGAAATCTCTGATAGCACCATTTGCATCCTCAAATCTTTGAATGTTATCTGCCAGAGCATTCAATAATCTTTTTGCATGCTGAGGAGTTAGTACAATCCTGGATTTAACCTTGCTTTTGGGAGTTCCAGGCATTACATTCACAAAGTCTACTACAAATTCTGCGTGACTATGGGTGATAATTGCAAGGTTAGCATACTGACCTTCTGCCACTTCTTCAGATATCTCCAGGTTGAGTTGATTTTGTTGTTGGTCGCTCATGATTCGCTTTGTAACAAAGATAGTATTTCATTTCTTTAATTGTCCCGGTTGACTTGCCAGCTTAATTGAATCCGCCATTCGTGTTTTAATTCGGCATCCCTGATGTCGGTAATCCATTTAGCAGCAATCATCATTGTTTTTTTCCACTTCCAGTTTATAATTGCATAAATCCTGTTTCCTGCAGTGTAAAAGGCTGGTATCGTGTGGTATGCGGGAACATCCCGTTCGTAGGCATAAATTCTTGAGTTATATCCTTCTGTATCAAAAAGTGTATACCGTACACTCAAAGAAAGTGGTTTCATGGCCGGTTTGTAAATCAATTCTGCATAACTGAGGCTACCCTTTTCCTTTTTTTGCATGTCTGGGATTAGAAATGATAATTCATGTCTGATGCGCACAGTTAATGACTCCAGGGGAGTGAAGGAAAGGTGGACCCTGACTCGGGTTAAATTATTTTTGACAAGTGTTCCATTGACCTGATTGCTTCCTGTTGCATTCATCCAGCGGACACTTTGTTGCCATCTGATGAGCCACTCTGCTTTTTTGTTGGGTTTCCAGATATACTGCATAGAAGATACTTTGCCATGTGATGGCGCATCAGCCAGTGCCTTTACCCAGGGGTGGTTAAAAATATCAAAATTGGCTTCAAAACGCTGACCGGGCTTTGGTGAAAAATTCACGTTGAAATAAAATCCCTTTTCATTGCCCGCCTGGCCAGACTGACTGAAGCAGCCGGATTGCCAGGCCTGATAGGGGGCCGACATATTTCTGTAGAGCATTGAAATTTCAAGCCTGCTATCCAGACTTCTTATCCATCCGACAGTAAATGCAGTTTTCATTTGTTTATCCACTCCCCATTCTGTAAAAAGCAATCCCCTTTGCGTAATCAATACGCCGTCTAAACTCATGTTTAGATAGCTTTTCCCTTTTTGTTCAAACAGGTTGTAGGGCAAATCCCTTTTTGCAATGCTGTGGTCAAATTGAAAATGCACTGCATTGAATGTGAGTTTGAGATTGCCTGTGTTTAATCCGATTTTACCTCCCCATCCGGTTTGTGTGACCGACCTTTTGTTCTCAAGTTCTGAGTTTGTGCGGTGCAGGCCAGAAATCAGAAAGGATGAAATCTTCACAGTGCCGGAAACCGTATCTCGGTTTGTGTTGGCATCAATCGGGTGATGACTAACAAAGAACGCAGCTTCCCATTTGTTTTTTGCAAGGCTCAGTGCCAGTCCCCTGTGAAAGATATTTTCATCTCTGCCTGTATGGGGTTTAAAAACGTCTCCCTGCCTGAAGCTGTTTAACATGCCCGAACCGCCAACTGCAAATCCCTGCCAGTGTATCAAACCCTGGCCAAGGTTGACCGTAAAGTCGCCTGCAATCAGTTGGCGGATCAACCCCAGGTCTGTTAATTTAAGATAAGCGCTTTTATGGTCAGGTATCTGGGCCTCACCTGCATCAGATTCAAGTGTTATCCCCCATTGCATCAAAGTTCTGAACCTGAATCTGTAAGTCAGTAAATGTGGCTGATTGCCTGATTCTTTCGCAGAGCTGTCTGCCTGTTTGCCACCTGTTCTGTAAAGGAAAATATGACTCCCTTCTTTCAACCTTTGCCGCATACCCGGGAGACGGTTTTCTTCAATGTTGGATTTAAAACGGGGGAGTACTTTTTTAATGATATCAGGATCCCAATATGGTATTGCCTGGAGCTCCATCAGGCTGATAAATGCACCCACTGTTTCCCGGTACCACAAAAAAGCATGTATTTGCAGCAGAGACAAAACACCCCAGGAAGCAAGCTGGTCGTGGGAGACTTTATTGATAGCAATGCGGTCATATTTGCCGAATATAAAATTGTCTGTAATGTCTGGAAGCAAGCGGTTATCATCCGTTAATGCTACCTGTTCCAGTGCGTTTTCATGTAGCTCTTCTGATATTTCTTCCTGTGCAGCTGGTATGAGTGGCATGATTATCCAGACTATTGCCATGATGTTGAATAATGACCGCATGTTTAATGTAATAATCCTGTGAATGATAACATAAATGATGCCCCAAGCATGGGATGAAATGACAGGCCTGCGCCCCAGTTTTGTTGTAGTCCGGTTTTACCCAGAAAACAAAATGGGGAACCTGATAGTCCATTTATACCTCCCAATAAAAGCCAGTTGTTGTGAAACTGGTTGCTGATCATGAATTGAATAGCAGTGTGACTGGTGCTTTCTTTTTCAAGCTCTGCAGATAGCTGAAGTT
>CANHUF010000021.1 GCA_947463715.1 Sphingobacteriales bacterium | reverse complement strand
GAGGGCAGTTTCATGGGCAGTATTAAGAATACATTCGGACAAAAACCAGCCGGTTTCATGGCATGGGATGATGCGCCGGGTGGTGAGGGTACGATCATTGCGATGGATCCCAAAGATCCGGATATCATGTATGCAAGCACCTTTTATGGAAGGCTTACAAGGAGTGACTTGCGTATGCCAAAAGTAGGATGGGGACAAAAAGCGCATCCTGATTCCATCCGTACCAAAGATATTTATCCCAGCAAGGCTGCAGATGAAGATATCCATCGTGGTGAATGGCTTGCGTATACCATGTTGTCTCCGCACGATAATAAGACCGTCTACCATGGCTTTCAGTATCTTTTTGAGTCAAAAGACGCGGGAAATACCTGGAAACGCATCAGTGGCGACCTTACCTATAACGATAAAACCAGGATGGGTAAAACGCCTTATGCCATCAACCACCAGGCCATAACGGCGATGGATGAGTCTCCTCTGCGTAAAGGATTGTTATATGTGGGCTCGGATGACGGTCGTGTTTGGATGCGTTCAGGGGATGGAGCTGAGTTCAAATCTGTCATGAAAGGCATTCCACAAAATGCACATGTATCCAGACTGGTGGCTTCAGCCTACAGTGAGAAGCGTGTTTACCTGACACTCAGTAATAGGCGTGAAGACGATGACAAGCCATATATTTATGTTTCGGAAGACATGGGCATGAACTGGAAGAGTATTGCTTCCAACCTGCCTGCATCACCTGTAAATGTAGTGCGTGAAGACACAAAAAATCCGAATATACTTTATTGCGGAACAGATATGGGTATTTACGTGAGTGTGGACAGGGGTGCCAGCTGGAAGTCACTGCAGCTGAATCTGCCTGCTACTGTATCGGTTCAGGACCTCTTTATTCACCCACGAGACAGGAACCTGGTTATAGCTACCTATGGCAGGGGAGTGTATGTGATGGATGATATAAGTGGAATAAAATAAAGATCGAAAGATTATAGTCAGCCGTTGCTAACCTTTTTACTCTTTCACCCGCAGCACGCTGTTGGTGATCTTATACATATCGAATGTCTTGAAATCCTGCGGAGCAGAAAGCCCTTCGCCGAACATAATCATGTCTACGGTGTGTATGCGAACTGGTTTATCAGTAGAAAACCTGCCAAGGGCCTGGTCCCAGTTCAGTTCGTTGCAGAAAAGTGTATCACCTTTGATATTATAAACCCTGATGCTGTCCTTTAAATTGATGATATTCCTGTTTTCAAAATAGGAAGCGTAAAAGGCATCCAGTCTGCTTTCAATATTGAGGGTAGAGTCGTAGAAGTCAACATGCAATGTTTTGGGTAGTACAATCCTTGAGCCCGTATCCTGGTAACGTAGCATAAGTGGAGCGGTCAGTTTAGCCTTCATGTGTCCACCCTGGCTCATGAAACTCTCAATGTTAACGGCCTCGTCAACACCCAATTTTTTGGTGAAGAGTGCATTGATTTTTGCCTCATCGTTCTCGCAGGAGACGATTACCAGTGAAGCAATCGAGATGATGGCGATAATCCTGGTAAGCATTTTGCTTTCGCTTTATTGGTACTTCGGCTTGTTAAACCAGATATCGCTCAGGTTGAGACCAAGTGAAAACCTGAAGATGTTCTCCCTAATATCATTTTCTTTATTCCCCCTGTAACCCAGTTCAAATGAAGCGTTGATCATGGTATACTGGTTGGTATAGACATTCCTGCGCACAGGTAGTCCGGCACCGAAGGAGAACGTATATTGCGGAATGGGTTTTGTAAGTTGGATATTAGATGGACCAAAAGAAGCGCCGAGTCTGTAAGCTACTCTTGACCAGTAGTTTTCACCCTTGAAATTAGGAAGCCATTGTCCACCAAGCCTGGCTGTCCAGTTGTTGACCATATTATCTGCATTACCATAGTACCTGTATGCTGCCCAGTTTGCAATTCCTATTTCCCCGCCAAGCATCCATTGGTTTTCTCTTTCAAGCATGAAGCCTGCAGACCATGCTGAGGGGTAGATGATGTCACCTTTGATGTCTGAACCGGTGAATACGCTATCAACAACTATAAAGCCTGTATTGTCACTGTATTCAACTGTGGCACGGGTAAGGTTCCTTGTGGCATTCAGTTTGGCAGCGAGGTTGCCGTGCGCTCCCAGGCGAAGGCTCGTTTTTTCGTTCAGTTTGATTTTGTACTGGATACCTGCATTGAGGAACAGGCCACCGAACCTGGTTGTATCAGCTGCATTTGCAGTTTTGTAAGTAAGTGTATCGTTGATAAAAGATAATCTTGAAGCATATTCCTTGTTGCCAAACATGTAACCTGCATTGAAGCCAACGCTGAGGGTTTTTGTACCATAGGCCATGCCCCATGAAGCCTGATAGGTGCCACCATTACCCACGAAGTTATAGGCAGCGCTGTCGATACCACTGAGTCTTGTACGGGTGGTGATATCGTAGTTGATTCGCGTCAGGGGGCGAAGACCAAAAGCCATTCCCCAGTTTTTCTTTTTGGAGAGCGGCACACCAATTTGCAGGTAAGATGGTATCAGGTAGGATGAACCAAATTTTCTGGGTGGATTAAGGTCCCTCAGTGTTCTCGAGTTGTAATCCAGTCCTATATCCAGTGTAGTTATTTTCAGGCTCGAGTAGGAAGCCGGATTAGCGAAATTAACAGTGGAGTAGTCTGCGTAAGCGCTTGACAATCCACCTATTGCCCTGTTCAGGATGTTTTGTCCGGGCGTCAGATCCCCCAAACCGTACCTTGAATAAGGAGAGTTTTCCTGTGCACTGCTATGCAGCGAAGCAAGGGTAAAAAGCAGAAATAACGCTGAAAAATAACTATTTGTTTGTCTCACTGATCGCATACAATCCTTTATAAAGTAAGTCGGGGTCTGCAAATATCCTGTTTTTTAACAGCCTCGCAAAATAGGTACAATCCCCTCCGGTTAAAACGACGTTAAAGTTGGTGTATTTTTTCGTATATTCCTCAACAATTCCTTCTATTTCCTTCGCCATGCCCATAACTACCCCGCTGAGGATGTTTGTCTTGGTATCATAACCCACCAGCGGGAACTCCCATTCTTTTTTTATTACGGGCAGCAGGGCGGTGTAGTCGTGGAGTGCATTGAAACGCATTTCCATCCCCGGTGAGATGCTTCCGCCCAGAAACTGGTTGAATTTATTGATGAAGTTAAATGTGATGCAGGAGCCCAACCCGATTACCAGGTTATTCTTTCCTGGAAAGAAATGCACCATGGCCGCAGACAGTGCCAGCCTGTCTGCCCCCACTGTTTCCGGTTTGCCAACCGGAATGGTGAAATTCAGTTTGGACAGGTGATTGAGCTTGTGAAATGATGTGTTTTGTTCCAGCAGGGTTTCCAGTTCCGGAGCGTGGTGTATAACGGAGGAAAGGATTGACCTCTCTGGTTTGAACAGGTTGATGATTTCCCGGGTTTGTGCTATGCCGTCATTTTCGAGCACAAAGCTTTCTATGATGCTGCCATCTTCAAAGAGGGCCGCCTTGAGGCGGGTATTACCAAAGTCCAGACAAATGGTACGCATCTTACGATCTGTTTGTGCAAAGGTGTGGTAAATCAGCATAATGCGGTAATTTTACATGATAAAATGGATACTACCCTCATACATCAGGCGGAATGTGGCGATTTCAGGAGTATTGCCAGGTGTATTTCACTCATAGAACATCATCCGGATGAGGCTCAGGGTATCCTTTCAGGTATCAAAATAAACTCCTCAGTACCTGTAATCGGCATAACCGGTCCACCTGGAGCTGGCAAAAGCACCCTCGTTGATGCACTTATCGGCGCATATCTTGGTGATGGTAAACAAATCGCAGTCTTGTGTGTAGATCCATCATCTCCTTTTCATTCCGGAGCGCTTTTAGGCGACAGAATCAGGATGAACAGGTGGTATGAACATCCACAGGTGTTTATACGTTCTCTATCCAGCCGGGGCTCATTGGGTGGATTGCATCCCGGAACAGGCACAATCACTGACTTCCTCAAGGGGTGTGGGTTTGACCTTGTTTTGGTGGAGACGGTGGGTGTGGGACAATCTGAGGTGGAAATTGTGCGGCAGGCAACAGTTACCTTGCTGGTACTGGTACCTGAGTCTGGGGATGAAGTGCAGTTTATGAAATCCGGGTTGATGGAGGCTGCAGATATTTTTGTAGTTAACAAATCAGACCGGCCCGGTGCGGAGCGGTTTGCATCTCGACTACGCACAGTGCTGCATGCAGGAACTCGGACATTTGCTGTGACTGATCCGGTCATCAGTGTGATTGCCACTGAAGGAAATGGAGTAGAAGAACTCAAAGAAATGATAACCACATTTGTAACAAATAAAAAACAATAATATGGAAGAGATGATCCCGAACGAAGGCTTTCCGATAGCCGCCAAAAAAGAACCATGCTGTGTGCAGACAGAAGCCGGTAAGACTTATGCCTGGTGCACCTGCGGACTCAGTGAGAAGCAGCCTTTTTGTGATGGCAAGCACAAGCAGATTGAAGGCAAGCCCTATGCTAGTCTGAAAGTGACATTTGAGGAAGCCAAAGAAGTATGGCTTTGTCAGTGTAAACAGTCTAAGAATCCACCATACTGCGACGGCAGTCACAATCAGTTGTAAGATAAGTTTTAGCGCTATTGCCAGACAGCATTGTTTACTGAACATCCAACGAAATTGAAGACTGATTTCCTTGTCATTGGTTCCGGTATAGCCGGACTGACATACGCCATCAAGATGGCAGAAAGATTTCCCGATCAGGAGGTATTGGTTGTTACCAAGACCATTGCTGATGAAACCAATACCAAGTATGCCCAGGGAGGGATTGCTGCAGTGTGGGATGAGCTTGAAGATAACTTCAACAAGCATATTGATGATACCCTTGTTGCAGGAGATGGTCTGTGCGACCCGCATGTTGTTGATATCGTGGTCAGGGAAGGTCCGGACCGCGTTCGGGAGATAATTGAATGGGGGGCCCGTTTCGACAGGGATGCTGACGGTGATTATGCATTGGGGATGGAAGGCGGACACAGTGCCTCCAGGATCCTGCATTACAAAGATCTTACCGGAAGCGAGATGGAGCGAGCCCTGATCAGTATGATCCGGACCAAATCCAACATCCGTGTTATCAGTCATTGTTTTGTGGTAGACCTCATCACACAACACCATGCAGGATACCTCGTGACCAAGTCTACACCAGACATCACCTGTTATGGTGTTTATGTATTGAACCTGCATACAGGCAAGATGGAGCAAATCCGCGCCAGGGCCGTGATGCTGGCAACGGGAGGGAATGGTCAGGTCTATAGAACAACAACGAATCCGCCCATCGCCACCGGCGATGGGGTAGCCATGGTTTACCGCGCCAAGGGCAGGATTGAAAACATGGAGTTCATCCAGTTTCACCCCACTGCTTTGTATCAACCCGGACACAAAGGACATGCTTTTCTCATAACTGAAGCTGTACGCGGAGACGGAGGCATTCTCAGAAACAACCTTGGAGAGGCTTTTATGGAGAAATATGATCCCAGGAAAGACCTCGCACCCAGGGATATTGTTGCCAGGGCGATTGATAATGAAATGAAACGCAATGGTACAGAGTGTGTGTGGCTGGATTGTACCCATATGGACAGGGAGAAGTTCCTGCATCATTTTCCTTCTATCCATGAAAAATGTTTGTCGCTTGGCATCGATCCACTCCAGGATTTGATTCCTGTTGCACCAGCAGCACATTACAGTTGCGGGGGGATTAAAACTGATGAATCCGGACAAAGTTCCATACACAGGTTGTTTGCCGCAGGAGAATGCGCGTCTACGGGTTTACATGGCGCAAATAGGCTAGCCAGCAACTCGTTGCTGGAAGCCATGGTCTTTGCACACCGTTGTTTTCTGGCGGTTAGTGAAAGGTTTGGAGAGAAAGAAACTGAGCCTGGCAGCCTAACTTTTCCGGAGTGGGATGCTGCCGGAACCACTGCGCCGAAAGAGATGATTCTAATCACACAAAGTCTGAAAGAGCTTCAGGCACTGATGACAGATTATGTGGGAATTGTCCGCAGCGACACCAGGCTCGAGCGCGCAAGCAGAAGGCTGGACCTGTTGCACGAAGAGACGGAGCGGCTTTATGAGCAAACCATCGTATCACCTCAGTTGTGTGAGTTGCGCAATATGATTACCGTTTCTTTCTTGGTTGTGAAAAGTGCACAGTTCAGGAAAGAGAGCAGGGGATTGCACTACAATACTGATCATCCCGCGAAGTCAGGGCTCGTTCAAAATATCGTATTATGAGAAAGCTCACTGATGGACTTCTTTATGCAGTTCTTTATCTCTTTTCTCTTTTGCCGCTGAGGGTCATGTACCTGATAAGCGATTTATTGGTTTGGATTGTATATCATGTTATCGGTTACAGAAGGAAAGTGGTAGAAGATAACCTGGCAACTGCTTTTCCAGAGAAGTCAGTTAAAGAGCGAAATCATATTGCCAGAAGATTTTACAGGAATTTCACCGATACCATTCTCGAATCCATCAAACTGATCAGTTCCGGACAAGAGTTGGTTGACAGGATGTTTGTAGTTGATCCGAACGCCTTCAGCGTTTTTGAAGGCACTGAAAAAAATATCCAGATCCATGCCATGCACAACTTCAACTGGGAGGTCATCAACCTTGGTGTTTCCAAGCAGATGAAGCTGCCCTTTCTGGGTGTTTATCAGCCCATCATCAATCCATTTTTCGAAGCATTGTTCAAGAAGATAAGGACCAGAAATGGAACACTGTTGATACCAGCTAATGACTTTAAAAATAATTTTATACACCATCAGGGTCAGCAATATGTGATTGCGCTGGTGGCTGATCAGAATCCCGGTAATCCTGCCAGGGCCTGGTGGGTGAATTTCTTCGGTAAACCGGCTCCCTTTGTTACTGGTCCGGAGAAAGCTGCCCGATCGCGTGATACAGTGGTGGTCTTTGCCCATTTTTTCAGGCTCAAACGCGGAGTATACACTTTTACTACCGAAAAAATCACTGATCATCCTTCAACAATGAAGGAAGGTGAGCTCACTATAAGATACCTCGATTACATTGAGCAGAAAATACGTCAACAACCTGATAACTATCTCTGGAGCCATAGGAGGTGGAAACATCCTTTCAAGCCCGAGTATCAGGAACTAGTCTTAGAGCGGCCATTGAAGTAGAAAAGGGCTTATTTCAGGAGGTCGTTGATCATCTGGTTGATGATTTGAAGGCGTTCTATGTTCAGGGTATAGTGCATGAATTTACCATCCCGTTCTGGCAAAACAATACCAGCCCTGCGTAATATGGCCAGGTGCTGACTTGCTACCGATTGTTCAAGACGCATTTCCACAAAAATTTCAGTTACGGACACACTTCCTTTTCCATCAATAAAACGAATCATTTCCTGACGCAGTTTGTGGTTGATGGCCCTGAAAACGAGGGAAGCTTTTTTGATGGGCAGGTACTGAAGTGATGGTGCTTTTGCTTGCAATTGGTTCGTTTTGGGGGTGGTTTTATTAAAATCACGTGATCCCTCACTCTTGTGTTTAGGCATAGGTGGTTGGCTTTGGTGTTATTCGGTTACGAATATAAGGGTAAATGCAATTTTTTTGAAAAATCACGCCAATAAATGCATTTTAGCACTGTCAAAATCAGGAATTTGTTTTTTTTGCAGTGGGTTGGGTGCTGTGAAAACCTTTGAGGTAGAAAGGTTCAGCGGTAATCAGGTTGGCAAAGTTTCCTGTTTCAAATGCTTTGAAGGAGAGTGTATTAAAATGGCTTGCGTCCTGACAGGATTCGGGGAACAGTGCATTGGCGTGCGGGCATTGCTCGGCCCATTTGGTGGCTCCATCTCCCATGAAAGCAATCTTGTTTGATTCCAGCAAAGCTGAAAAACTGCTTTCCTCCAGAATCAGGGGTGCCGGCTTAGAGATATACTCCAGGTTTTTATCATAAACAGCGGTGAAAACTTCCATTCTGCGGGCATCTATCATTGGACAAACCAGGTCTGCTTCAGCATCTCTGTTGCCGTAAGCTATCCAATCCAGGGTGTTGATACAAATCAGCGGAATATTTAGTGCAAAACAAATTCCCTTGGCTGCTGCCAGCGATACCCTTAATCCGGTATACGAACCTGGTCCGTTCATCACTGCTACAGCGCTTAATTCTGATAGCGCCATGTTCATTTTACTACACAGGGCTTCAATTGCGGGATGAAGGAATGCCGCATGTTCGAACTGTGAACTGTTGGTCAGCAGTTCCATGAGCTCTCCATTTACGCCAATGCCTGCTGTTGCTTCCCGGAGTGCGGTATTGATTTGTAGGATCGCTTTTTTGGGAGTTATGGACATGCTTGTGAATTAGTTTTGCAAAAATAGGTTGTCAGAAACCAATTATCTTCGCTTTATTAAATACTTCATCATGTCTAAACAGATTATCAATACAACAAATGCACCTGCTCCAATCGGACCATATAACCAGTCTGTTAAAGCGGGTGGGTTACTTTTTATATCCGGACAGATAGCCATGGATCCTGCAACTGGAAATATTACAGCCGGGGATGTTGAGGCGGAGACACACCAGGTGATGAAAAATCTGCATGCCATTTTGCAGGCTGCCGGTCTGGGTTTTTCGGCAGTTGTGAAGACGACTATTTTCCTGACTGATATGTCTCTCTTTGCAACAGTCAATGAAATTTATGCAGGTTATTTTGAGGGAGATCATCCGGCTCGTGAAACCGTTGCCGTAAAAGGGTTGCCAAGAGGTGTAAATGTTGAAATCAGTATGATTGCATCGGCCTAATTCAAAAACATTTAAAATTTTCCTATGCCTTCGAAATATTGGGTTTTTATAGTTGTACTTGCGCTTTCCTGCAAGCAGGATTATACAGGTTATACTACCCAATTTGGTGATCCGTTGTTGTATAACAAAACGGTAAAAACGCTCAATAATATAGTGCTGGAAAATAATTTTCCGCCCATGATTGCAGCACGCAACTATGCCTATGCCAACATAGCTGCGTATGAATGTTTATCGGCCGGTGATTCAGCTTTGCCCAGTCTGGCAGGCAGAATCAGGGATTTGCCTAAACTTGCTGTCCCTACTGAAGGGAAGGTAATAGATTTTCATTTGGCAGCCCTGCTGGCTTTTGTAAAAGTGGGTAATGCTGTAACTTTTCCGGAAGGAAGCCTGATGGAATACCATGCTGGTTTACTCAGGATGGCAGACAGTCTTGATGTGCCTTCGTCTGTGATAAAATCAAGTCTTGTTTTTTCTGATTCTGTAGCTGCGGCCATCTTAAGATGGAGTAAAGGGGATCGTTATGCAGCCACGAGGGGAGCGTCCCGGTATTCTATCAACGATTCAGTTGGCCGTTGGGTACCTACTCCACCAACCTATGAGTCAGGTTTAGAGCCTCATTGGCGGGAGATACGCCCTTTTGTACTCGATTCTGCCGCACAGTTCAGGCCTGGCAGACCTCCGGTATTCGATATGCGTCCGGGAACTGTATATTACAAATCACTGATGGAGGTAAAAAATACGGTTGACCAGCTTACAGATGAGCAAATGCATATTGCAGATTTCTGGGATGATAATCCCTTTAAAATGCATGTAAGCGGGCATGTGATGTTTGCAACGAAGAAGTTTTCTCCGGCAGGGCACTGGATGAATATTGTGGGTATAGCTGCGCACAAGGCCAATGCCGATTTTGCAACTACTGTCGCTGCCTATGCCCATACTGCTATTGCGCTTTTTGATGGTTTTATCAGTTGCTGGGATGAGAAATACAGGAGTAATTATGTGCGTCCGGAAACGGTGATCAATGAAAAGATTTCCGGTGAATGGCATCCTTATATCCAAACACCCCCATTCCCATCTTATACAAGCGGACATTCCACCATTTCTGCGGCAGCTGCGGAGGTGATGACCAGTTTTTTTGGAGACCAGTTGTCATTTACAGACACCTCATTGCTTGAGTTCGGGATCGCCAATAGAGAGATCAAATCGTTTCGACAGGCAGCTCAGGAGGCCAGTATTTCCAGGTTATATGGGGGCATTCATTACCGTTTTGACCTTGATTCAGGTAATGCAGCAGGCAGCAGGCTGGGGAGGTATATTGTAGATAAGCTGATTTCAAAAAAGGAGTAAAGTATACTCTGGCCAGTTTAAATTGAACTATATTACCTGTTTATTGTTTTACAGAATAGATAAGTTATGTATTCAACAATTTTTTCCAAGCAACAGGAATTTTTCAATTCAGGAGTAACCAGACCAGAGTCATTCCGCATAACACAGCTTAAAAAGCTCAGGGCTGCAGTTGTATCCCATGATGCGGATGTTGTAAAGGCATTGCATCAGGATCTGCGCAAGTCTGAGTATGAGTCTTTTGGTTCTGAGATAGGGCAGGTCATCAAAGAAATTGATTTTACCATCAGGCACCTCCATAGCTGGTCTAAACCCAGGAAAGTACCCACACCCCTGATGTTTTTCCCTTCAACAAGCAGGGTGCACCGGGATCCGTTGGGCAATGTGCTGATTATTGCCCCCTGGAACTACCCGTTTATGCTTGCGGTGAGTCCGCTCATCAGTGCCATTGCAGGAGGTAATACAGCTATCATCAAGCCTTCCGAAGAGGCACCCGCTACGGCTAAAGTGATTGAAAGCATCCTCCAATCTGCTTTTTCAGAAGAATACGTTGCTGTTATACAAGGAGTTGGAGGACTAGTTATACCCGAGTTGATGCAGGCTTTTCGCTTTGATCATGTGTTTTTTACAGGTAGTACGGCTGTAGGACAAAAAATCATGGAGCTGGCAGCGGCTAAACTTGTCCCGGTTACCCTTGAGCTTGGCGGAAAGAGTCCCTGTATCGTAGATGCTTCTGCAAACATTGGTTTTGCTGCCAAAAAGATTATCTGGAGTAAGCTCATGAATGCCGGTCAAACCTGCGTAGCTCCTGACTACCTGATGGTTCATCAGTTGGTTAAGGATGCTTTGATTAAGGAGATTAAGGAACAGCTCAGCAAGATGCTGGGTGAAGATCCTCAACGCAGTGAGGACTTTGGCAGGATTATCAATAAGAAGCGGTACAGCAGGTTAGTCAGCTACCTTGAGCAGGGAACTGTGGTTGCAGGCGGACAGGCTGATGAGCAGGATTTATACATTGCACCAACTATATTGGCTGATGTGCAGGAAGATGCAACTGTTATGCAGGAAGAAATATTTGGTCCCATTCTCCCTGTGATAACCTATCAGACAAAGGAGGAAGTAGTTGCCAGGATAGCGAAGAATCCGTTTCCCCTATCACTTTATATTTATGCTGAAGACAAGGCTGTTCAGGATTTTTATATCAACAACCTAAGATTTGGCGGTGCCTGCATCAACAACGGGTTGATCCACCTCGGTAATCCACACCTTCCCTTTGGGGGCGTAGGGCCGAGTGGAACTGGTCAATACCATGGTAGGTTTGGTTTCGAAACTTTTACCAGACCCAAGGCCGTCATGCATTCTCCCAGCTGGTTTGATGTGCCCGTGTGGTATGCGCCCTTTAAAGGCAAGGCTGCCTTGTTGAGAAAGATTTTTAAAATAGGATGAACATGAAGAACGTATTGAAGATAAAATGGGTGCTGGTAGTGCTGGCTGTAACTACGATAGCATGGGCATGTGCATCTTCCAAAACACAAGGTATGAGTACAAGACAACAGATTTTGAAAAGTGTATATCCTGTTCTTACCGGAGTCACCCGTTTTTTTGGAGTCAACAGCAGGTCAATTCCTGCTCAGCAGGCAGTAGCGCCCACTGTACCGGTTTATGATATTCCTTTTGAGTTGATCGACGGCACACCAGCCAGTTTAGCTGCCTACAAAGGCAAGAAAATTGTGGTGGTAAATACAGCAAGTGACTGCGGATATACCGGACAATATGAAGAACTCCAAAAGCTTTATGCAGACAGGAAAGGAGAGGTTGTTATTGTTGGTTTTCCTGCCAATGATTTCAAGCAGCAGGAAAAAGGCAGTAACGAAGAGATAGCAGGGTTCTGCAAGAAAAATTATGGGGTTGAGTTCCCGCTTGCTACCAAAGCCGTTGTAGTAAAGGGTAAGGAGCAGCATCCCATATTCAAGTGGTTATCAGATCCGGATCAAAACGGATGGAATAAGGAAGCACCCGCATGGAATTTCTCCAAATATATCATTGACGAGCATGGTAAGCTCATTGGTTATTTCGATCCCGGAGTCAGTCCACTTGGAGCAGAGTTTCAAAAAAACCTCGACACCAAACCCGATCAACAGTAATTATGGCTGAACAAATGCTTGTGCTTGTTGATGAACAGGACAATCCAACCGGATACATGGAGAAGATGGAGGTGCACCGTAAAGCCTTGTTGCACAGGGCATTCAGTGTTTTTCTTTTCAATTCAAACGGGGAGATGCTTCTGCAGCGCAGGGCGATGAAGAAATACCACAGTGGTGGCTTATGGACAAATACCTGCTGCAGTCATCCTTATCCCGGTGAAACGCCGGCTGAGGCTGGCAGGCGCAGGATGAAAGAGGAACTTGGTTTTGAAACAGTTGTGGAGCCTGTATTCAGCTTTATTTACAAGGCAGCGCTTGACAATGAACTCACAGAATACGAATTTGATCATGTGCTCATTGGTGAATATGACGGTTCAGTGCATCCCAATGAAGATGAAGTGGGGGATTATTGTTACAAATCCATGGATGATTTGAGGAGCAGCCTCAGTAGCCATCCCCAACTCTATACAGCCTGGTTTCAGATTGCTTTTCCCATGTTGGATGAGTATCTTGAAAAGAACAAAATGATGGCATATGCCACAACGTAAAGCCATAATCATAGGTGCAGGTATTGCCGGTTTGGCAACAGCTGTGCGACTCGCCGTGCAGGGCTTTGATGTGGAAGTACACGAAAAAAATGATCGGGCAGGAGGTAAGATGTACCTCATTGAACGAGATGGATATGTTTTTGATGCCGGTCCCTCCTTATTCACCCAGCCTGAAAATATCGAGGAGTTATTCGCCTATGCAGGTGAGGATATCCGGGATTATTTCAGCTATCGTTCGCTTCCGCTTGCATGCCGTTATTTTTTTGAAGATGGTAAAGTGGTTAATGCCTATACAGATCAGCAAGCTTTTGCGGATGAGATGGAGCAGGTTCTTGGAGAGCCTGGTGGAAACATATTGCGGTATCTCCGGGATTCAGCAAAAGTTTATGAAAAGGTAGGCAGTATTTTCCTCAACTATTCACTCCATAAGCTATCTACATGGCTGCATCCGCGGGTTATTGGGGCCTTCCGGACTGTCAGGCTTCCCTACCTTACAAAAACCCTCCATCAGTTTAATAAATCCAGGTTAAAAACCCCCGAGGCCGTACAGATTTTCAACCGTTTTGCCACGTACAATGGCAGCAATCCTTTTCAGGCACCGGGTATGCTCAGTCTAATCCCTCACCTTGAGCAGAATCAGGGCACCTATTACCCCGAGGGAGGCATGATCAGCATACCTGATACACTGCGGCGGCTAGCTGAGAAAAAAGGTGTGAAGTTCGTTTTCAACAGTAGGGTAAACAATATCGTAACAGAGTCGGGGCGTGTAAGTGGTATTGTAGCGGATGGCGTTTTTATCCCGGCAGCAACGGTAGTAAGTAATGTGGATGCCTATTTCACCTACAAGAACCTCTTGGAGCGGGAGGATGGTGTCAGGAAGGTTCTGCGCAATGAACGGAGCAGTAGTGCGTTGATCTTTTACTGGGGGATAAACAGGGAGTTCAGTAACCTGCATTTGCACAATATTTTTTTCAGTAAGCAATACAGGGAGGAGTTTGAGCACATCTTCAGGCACAAGCGCTTTTTTGATGATCCAACCATCTACATCAACATCACGTCGAAAATGGAGGCAGGTATGGCGCCTGAGGGGACTGAGAACTGGTTTGTGATGATAAATGCCCCTGCTAAAGCCGGGGCAGACTGGAACCAGGAAGTAGAAGCAGTGCGCAGGAACGTTCTGGAGAAGCTCAACCGCATCCTCGGAGTTGATCTTAGGAAGCATATAGCAGTAGAAGAGGTATTGACTCCTGAAGGTATACAACAGCGAACGGACTCTTACCTTGGCTCTTTGTATGGAACCAGTTCCAATTCCAAGTGGGCCGCTTTTCTCAGACATGCCAATTTCAGTTCAGATATCAGGGGATTATATTTTACAGGAGGCAGTGTTCATCCCGGAGGAGGAATTCCATTGTGTTTGAAAAGTGCTGCAATAGTTGGGGATCTGGCTGCTACTGAACTGTGATTAATCTGAACATTTGAAGCCTCTGATTGTTTAAAGCTTGTGTCACTCAGGTTAAATATACGCATACCCTCAACATATTTACACACCATACCCCTTTATGTGTCAGTGTTCCTGGCTGTATTGGTGCATGTTGCCGGTGCGATAGGGATGTCCTTTTTCAACAAGGAGCTGTTTGTAGCTTTCACGCCCGTTAATCTTCTGCTGATGTTATTGCTGCTGCTGTGGAATGAAGCAGGTATCAGTAAGAACTTTATCATTGCCTTTGTTGTGGCTAGTTTAATAGGATTGATATCAGAACTGATAGGGGTGCATACAGGACTGCTTTTTGGCAATTATGTTTATGGTACCGTCCTTGGTGGTAAAATCTGGGGCGTTCCTGTGTTGATGAGTCTGAACTGGTTTTGTATCGTTTATTGTTCCCACGTT
>CANHUF010000020.1 GCA_947463715.1 Sphingobacteriales bacterium | reverse complement strand
TTTGAATCAAGCATATAAGTTGAATTAGAAATTAGTTAGAATAATAGAGTGAATGCGCCTTTGATTGTTGGCCAGTTGAAATAAAAATGCAGTGGCATCAACGCGAAAATGAATGGAATTAATATTGAAAATATAGTTCCAGTTTTTTTAATCAATGGGAAATAGTTTTTTGAAGTCCATCCCATGGTTTGTGAAGCACTTTGTATGCCATGAAGCAGATGCCATGCCAATGAAAAACAACCGGCAAGATAAATAACTACAACAAGAGGTTGCGCAAATACGTTCCTCATTTCAAGATAAAGGTTATGGTACATAACCCCATCGTATTCAACTTCAGTTAATCCACCGAAACGGGACGGCACCCAAAAGTGTACTATGTGAACTATCAGAAACAAAAGAATGAGTGTTCCCAGTATAGCCATAGACCTGGAATACCACTTGGAGGTTTTGTTACCTGCAGTAACAGCATAACGGGAAGTCCTGGTAGACCTGTTTTGCAATTCAAGCTTATAACCCTGAAAAATATGCAGCAAAAAGCCTGCAAAAAGCCCAATTTCAGTTACACGAACCAAAAAATTGGTCCCCATAAAGTGAGCAGCCTTGTTGAAATTCATTTCAGGATGTTCAAAGAAAACATTTGCATTGACATAACAATGCACAACAAGAAAAACGACAAGGAAAATACCTGTAAGGGCCATGATAATTTTCTTGCCAATGGAAGAGCTAAACAATTGAGTCCAGTTCATAAGTTTAAAGATTTCTCTTTTTGAATTCCCGCAAAGTTACATGACATTGACTAAATAATTTGAATTGTTTAAGTCCAACTGCTGCAAAAAGGCCAATAAAAATGAAAACTTCAACGAAATCGTTTTCAATCAAACCCTAATCTTTTGATAACCTGATTGTCTACTCGTGTAAAAAGATTGACAGCGGAATAGGTCCTCCACTCGTCTAGTTCTGTGATCATTAAATATCTGTCAACACCTGCCCTTGTAAAATCATACCTCGACTGTTCCGGTAATCCTAAAATTACCATCCAGCCACCATCTTCAACTACATCTTCATACCATTCTTCGTAGTAACAATCATCACTGCTGTGAAAATTCAGAATATTTTCGCCAACCAGAATAAATTTTCTAATTCCATTTGCGATCAGCCTGTCAATAACTTCCCGTTTAAAAGTCATGATATCATTCTCTATGGCATCATTCCATTCACCAATAAGTTCAATGATAGCAAATCCCAGCTCATAATCTGTAAACAAAATTTTCAGGTACAAGGTTGATGATCCAAAATCATCCCACTGGGGATGTATGTAATAATTATAAATTGTTTGGGTAAACTGGAATTCTGAGTATTCCCTGCCATAAAAAGGAGACCTTTGATCTTCTTCCGCTGTGTAAATATGCCTCCAGTTATAGTATGGTTCTATTACGTGCATTGCTCAGTATGATTATTTTAACAGCGCATTTAAAGCTGATTTAACCGAACCATATTGCAGAAGAATTTTTTTAGCCTCATCATAATTTTGCATGCCTGCTTTAAGCATTAACATCTTAACCCCCCTGTCAACCAGTTTCTCATTGGTGAGCTGCATATTAACCATTTTGTTGTCCTCTACCCGGCCAAGTTGAATCATAACTGCAGTAGAAATCATATTGAGTACAAGTTTCTGGGCTGTCCCACTTTTCATTCTTGTACTTCCGGTCACAAATTCCGGCCCAACAGGTACTTCAACAGGAAACTCAGCTGCTGCTGCAAGGGGAGAACCCACATTACAGGTTATACAACCGGTTACAATGCCCATTTCCCTGCATTTTTGAATGCCCCCAATAACATATGGCGTGGTGCCACTGGCTGCAATGCCCACCACTGCATCCAGTGAATTGATATTGTGTTCCTGCAGATCAAGCCAGGCCTGATCAGGATTGTCTTCAGCAAATTCAACTGCCTGAAACATTGCCCCATATCCACCTGCTATGATACCAACTACCATGCCATGTGGAATTCCATAGGTAGGCGGACATTCAGATGCATCAACCACACCAAGCCTTCCGCTTGTTCCTGCTCCAATGTAAAAGAGTCGTCCTCCAGATATCATCCTTTCTGCAATAGCATCTACAAGTATCCTGATTTGGGGAATAGCCAATTCAACAGCTGCAGGTACTTTTTGATCCTCGATATTTATACTTTCAAGGATCACCTGTGTAGACATCATCTCCAAATTCCTGTACAAAGAATCGTTTTCTGTAATCCTATTCATTTCGGTTGAATATT
Source organism: Sphingobacteriales bacterium (assembly GCA_947463715.1). Lineage (GTDB taxonomy): Bacteria > Bacteroidota > Bacteroidia > Chitinophagales > Chitinophagaceae > Pollutibacter. The sequence continues at coordinate 12,472 of CANHUF010000020.1, read as the reverse complement.
TCCAATTAGTTTTTCCGTATGGTATTTAGCCAATCCGCTCATAGGTTGTTTGATGACATCCCCCAACTCAAAGCCATAGGCTTCACAAAGTTCAACAATTTTATCTTTGAAATGAAATGAAATGCTGCCAACAAAATTCACCTTATTTGTAAACCTTGACTTGTATCGGACGATATGCTGGTCAAAAAAAGACCTTATACTATCTTCAATGATATTTTCGATGATGTAATGCCCCCGATGAGCCGACAAAAAAACGGCAAAAGATGCAAGATACCTGTTTGGATAAGGTTCTTTGTACACTTTATGCAGAATTTCTTCTTTATTCGTCTTAAACTGCGCTTCAAATGATTCAGTCAGGATTTTATCAAACTGCTGGTATAAATAATGTGTAATGACCTTTCTGCCCATGTAGGCCCCACTCCCTTCATCCCCGAGTATAAACCCCAATCCGGGTGAATTAAAGGTGATTTTTTTACTATTAAATTCACAAGAATTTGAACCCGTTCCGAGGATGCATGCAATTCCAGAATTGTTGCCGCATAATGCAATTGCTGCCCCCATTAGATCATGGGTTACATGGATGTTGCTATGAGGAAAAATTGATAAAAGAGCTTTTTTGACTATGTTGGCCTTAGGATTGGTTTTGCACCCTGTTCCATAAAAATATATACTGCTGATTTGTTTCTTGTAAATGGAGGCTGGAAATTCTTTCTTCAATAGATCAACCATTGAATCGCTTTCCATGTGGTACGGACTCAATCCGGAGGTAAAAAATGAGGGCTTTGAGGCATTGCCAACAAGCTTCCATTCCGTCTTTGTGGCTCCACTATCTGCTAAAAGTATAAAATCTGTCATTCTTTAGGTTAAATTCATCAACTTTGTAAATCAATCTACTTGAGCAATGACCCCAAATAAAAAATACAATTTTACAATCCCACTTCTTATCTCAGTTGCTGTTTCAATTGGCATGCTAATTGGTTACAAATTACATAGCAATATGCCAATATCGAAAAGTTTTTTCACATCAAAAGAAAAGACTTCGTATGATGAGGTAATAGAACTGGTAAATAAAAGATATGTTGATGATATCAAAACAGACTCCATCAGTCAAATTGCCATTCAGTCAGTATTGTCGGCACTTGACCCCCACTCAAATTTCATTCCTGGGTCAGAATTGATGGAAATGAATGAAGATCTTGAGGGTAGATTTGAAGGAATCGGTGTTGAATTCAATATGTTTAATGATACTGTTCACATACTTTCAGTAATAAAGAATGGTCCATCAGAAAAAGCAAAACTTGAAGTTGGTGACATGATTCTTAAAGTGAATGACAGTCCAGCAACAGGCAGTAAAAATGCTGATAAATTTAAGCAATGGGTAAAAGGGCCGGCAGGCACACCTGTTAACCTGACAATAAGCCGGAATGGAAGAATAATAAAACAAGAAATTGTAAGAGGAAGCATCCCTTTAACTTCAGTTGATGCTTCATATATGATAGACAAAGAAGCAGGATACCTGAAACTTAACCGCTTTTCAGGAAATACATACAGGGAGTTTATGGTGGAAATGGAAAAATTGAAATCACAGGGAATGAATAAGCTTATCTTGGATTTAAGAGATAATGGCGGAGGAATTCTGGAAGAAGCAATTGATATTGCTGATGAATTTATCGGAGGTGATAAGCTGATTGTCTTCACTGAAGGTAAGCATAGTCCTAAAAAGGAATATAAATCCAAAAGACCAGGAGTTTTTGAAGAGGGAAAAATAGTCGTAATCATGAATGAAGGTTCTGCTTCGGCTAGTGAAGTTTTAGCCGGGGCACTCCAAGATCATGACCGCGCCATAATTATTGGCATGAAAAGTTTTGGTAAAGGCCTGGTTCAGGAGCAGTTTTCTCTTAATGACGGTTCCGCCCTCAGACTTACAACAGCCAGATACTATACACCACTTGGGAGATGTATTCAAAAATCGTACGTTGATGGTTCAGAAAAATACCGTCAGGAAATTTACAGCAGAATGCATGAAACAAAGCATGATACTGTTTTGCCCAAGAAAAGAAAAGAATTTAAAACACCAAAAGGGAAAATACTGTATGATAATGATGGTATTATGCCTGACCAGGTTATATCCAGGGATTTTAATATTTTAGATTCTACTGTAATGCAGGTATTTGAAAATAACTTTATTGGCAAATTCTCTTACAATACCTATTTAAGAGAAAAGAATAACATTAAAAAATTCAAAAATCAGGAAGAATATTATGATATGTTCAACAATAACATCCAATTGTTGAATGCCTTGAAGGCCTATAGTCAAACAGAAAAATTGAAATTTCAGCCATTCAATGAAAAAGGTATTCCATTGATTATCAATAGAATAAAAGCGCAAATTGCAAGACTTGCCTGGGATGAATCAGCTTATTTCTATGTGATAAACAAAGAGGATCCTACTTTTCAGGCTGCAGTTACTGCACTTAATTAATTTAGATTTTGTTTACAATATAGATTTGTGAACTGCAGGTACCTGGTCTTGATACTGCATATATATTTGAAAATAAACCCTGAAAGATTGCAGGTAATATACGCATTTTGCCACTCATGTACTTTTCACTGAGCAAACTAACATAAAAAGAGTCAAACCACATGGGCAGGACCTTTATAATCTTTAAGCCATGCAGCCCCAGAAGTTTTTGCAATGAAGTGGGATTGAAATGATACAGATGCCGGGGAACATCATAAGCTGCCCATGATGCTTTATAATGATCTGCATCACGAGACAAATGATTTGGCACAGCTATTACAATTAAACCACCTTCAGTTAAAATATTATGCAATTGAGCAAGCGTTTCATGCAAGTCATGAACATGCTCTAATACATGCCATAATGTAATCACTTCAAAGGAGTTTTTCTCAAAATCATAAATTTTATCCGGACCATTAATCTCTTCTTTGGTCAATATGGAGGCCTTTTGTCTTGCTTGATCATCCGGTTCAATACCAGATACATGCCACCCATTAGATTGCATCTCTTTTAAAAAAGCACCAGTTCCGCAACCATAATCAAGGAGCTTTGAAGATTGTCTTTCCTTTAAAAATCGGGTAATAATATTTCTTTTAGAAGAAAGTGTATATTTCCTAATAATCTGATAGACGCTATTAAATAAACCTTTGGAACTGTCTGTGTGTGATATATAATCTTCAGATTTGTAGTAGTTACCAATATTTTCTTTTGATGGCGGCTGTGTTGTAAATAAAAAATTACAGCTTTTACAAACCGATAAAGCAAATAATTCACCAGTTACACTGTGATCAATAACTTGAAACTTGAGTTCTGTTTCAGTGCCTTTACAAATCGGACAAGTAATTATGTTTACCATGAACACTATTTCATAAGGATGTGTGATACCGAAGGTTCTGCAGGATGCAACGGGCTCAATGTTGGTTCAAAAATGGAATAACTCCCAATGAGGAATCTTGTGGATAAAATTACTATTATAATCAAAAACAAAATGAGTGCACCAAGCTTCCATCCTTTAAAAAACTTTTGAGTTGTTTTATCTTCAAAATATTCTTCCATTTCAGCAAGTGTTTTCTCTTGCTCGCCCACGATTACCGGGTGATCTATTTTCTCACGTAAAACATGTTTATACCTAACATCCGTATGGGTTACGGTAGCATGATTTTTTTGATGGAACAAAATATCTCCCTGTTCATTCAGAATAAAAGATCCTAATCCCTGCCATTCTATTTTACCTTCAGCCTGCAACCTGGTTTTCATATCCTCCTCCAGATTTTTCAAAGCTGATAATAAATTATCAGTTTCTAAACCTATATGTTTCTGCATGTAGCTTAACTGATCATCAGGCATTTTTTCTTCCCATCGATCATAACGGATAACATAGCTGAAAGGCAGTATTTTTTTTCCAATGAAATCATTAATTGCAGGTATCCTGCACAGATTAAGCTGACCCAAACCTGGAATATGAACCATTCCATTTAGAGAGAAATAACGGTAAAGCACCTGAGGCAACTGAGTAGGCAACATATTGAGTTTAATCCTTTTTGTTAAAAGCATAACGGACACCACCAATGAAATTAAATCCAAAAGATGGATATTGATTCCATCGCTGATAGCGGGAATTGGCAATATTATTTAAATCAATCCATAGTGCCCATTTTTTATTTAATTTGTATTCCACACCCATACTTATATCTGCGGCATCCTGCAATTTGATATCAGTATTATTGCCAGTTTTTGTCATTGTACCACTCCACAAAACAGTAGTAAATCTTGTTTTAAGTTGCTCAAACGGCTCCCAATCAAGCCTAAATAATAGTTCAAGTGGCAATAAACCATAAGCTTCATCATAATTACTCTGTTTCTGAAAAGAATATCCTTTCAAGCCTGAACTGAATTTAAGATTATTCGAAAAGATATAAGTAAGGTTAGCTTCAAGCATCAAGGCAGACAATGAAGATTCATTGAGTACTTTCAATTCATTGCCAAATGCTCCATTGTTGATAAACAATGGTTGATTTTTGAATTGTGAATATCCGGTTTTTACTGACAACTGTAAACCTTTAGAACTATGAAGATCAAATCCTGCAAAATATTGCTGTTCCTGAAAAATGGTTAACGTATCAACAGGAAGTATGAAAGGATTTATTTGATTCAACTTATACATAGAGTTGATGTTCAATTCGTTATGAACACCAGCCTTTACCTTGACATTCGTTTCCGGAAGTTTGTATGAAACCAGTATCTCAGGCAGAACAGAAAGTTTATCATTTTTTAAAAACGGAGTTACTCCCCCATTCAACAATATCTTGTTTACAGCATATTCAATATTCAGGGGTACCTGAATCAATGTTTTAGCGTCCTGCTGTTTGCTATTCTGACTTAGCTGTAATGCCTGTATATCAATAGCTGTTTTCAGATGCAATCCAGAAGCTATTCTGAACGAAACGGGCATTTTAATTAATAATTGGTTTTCACTCACTAATCGGTTTGTCCTAAAATAATCATACCGCATGGAAGGTGTAAACAAAGTCTGACCATCAGATCCTGCAACATATTGATATGACAATCCGCCAAAGGCATGGTGATAGTTCTGTTGAGTCTGGTCTGAAGGAATTATGATAGCGTCATGATCGTATCCGTACAATTTATATTCGTTAAAATCGTAACCGGCAGAAAAGTCTGCGACCTGATTTTCATTGATTCGCTTACTAAATTTTGCAAGTAATGAAGAATTAGCATATTGTTGATCAGCAAAACTTCCTTTAGCAGAATTATGATCTGCATGCAGTGAAAAGTGATTACCCTCAGATTTGGAATTATAACTCAGTGATGCAAATGGATTCTGAATATTGCCATAACCCAATTTAGCAAAAAAAGTTTCGCCTGAATTATTATCAGCATCCGTATCGGATTTAAAAGCTATGGGCTTAACTTCAATCGGACCAACTGAAGTTTTAAAATTCAATGTTGACTGAGTGTACCTGAATACATATGCCGAAGTATCTTTTAGTGGAGGATCAGCACGAAATTCAAGTTTGCCCGTCCTGACTATACTTGGCTTAAATGCAGAAGTAATGTTTATTTCCTCCTTTCGGTTTCTGTCAATCTGTGCATGCAGATCAGCATTCGTCAATAACAATAGAAATACTGTTACAAGAGTGAAAGACAAAATAAATTCAACTTTATTTGGATATCGCATTATTTTCAGATTTTTCAACTTTACTCAGTAATTCAATTGCTTCCTGCTTCAGTGTTAAGATTGTACAATTTTCAACAACGCTCTTTAAAGTTGCCTTCGCATTAAAATAATCCTTTTGCTCCAAGAAGATTTGTCCGAGTAAAATATATGATTTCGTTATCCAAAATTCATAAGAACCTGATTTTTCAATTGCAATTGTAGCCAGATTCTCTGATTCTGTATAATTTCCAGATAAAAATTGATTCATTGCAAGCTGGAACCTGCTTTCTGCAGCAAGTGCAGAATTACTGGTATTCATAACTGCTTTGAAATAAACAGACGACTGCATCAATGATCCCGATAATTGCTCTGCATATCCAAGTATCATGTTGGCAAATGATTTATCGTCTGAAGTAGAAACAGCATTTCCAATTAATGAAGTTGCAGATGACCTGCCATCATTCCATTTTTTCTGATAATAATATGACCTCACTGTTCCGCGAAGCGCTTCGAGCACTGCTTCGGGATTAGATGAAATTTCAGATAATTGTAAAAAAACCCTGAGCGCTGATTCATAATCTTTTAACTCAAAGAAATATAGCTTCCCGGATTGGCGAAGTGCTTTTTCCTGGTATTTACTAACCCCTTTTGCCCCCAACTGCTCAAACAGGATTGCAGCATTTTTCCAGTCTTTACTTTTTAACAGCATTTCACCTTTGTAATTAAGCACATCGGCAATAAAAAGTCCATTTGGAAAACTCCTTATATACTCATCAAGTACTTTTAAGGAAGCAACATTATTTCCTTCCGCATATATTGTTTGCACATATTGAAAGGTCAATGAATCCTTTTGGAGTTGATCAACGGTTCTTCCTGTTGAAGCAAGAAAAGATTCATACGCTGAAATCCTACCCGTTTCCACAAACAAGGACTTTGCAGACTCCAAGGCTTCCTGTGCATATTCAGATGCCGGATATTGATCAATCAATTTTTTATAATAGGTTATAGACTCATCTGGCTTATTCAGGTTATAATATGCAATACCCAATTTGATAAAGGACTCTGGCATTCGGTCATCATCCTTATCTACCAAAGAAGGAATTTTTTTAAGGTAGGGAATTGATTTATCATACTGCTCCTCAGACATATAGGTATCGGCCAATTCCATGGTTACAAGAGGCATAAGTTCAGATTGAGGAAAACGGGATTCCAATATTTTTAGCTGATCAATCTTTTTATCAGCTGACTTTGCACCTTCAATAAGTGCTCCTTGAAAATAGGCATAATCAGCACCATAACCGGGCTTGTCTCTCATGGATTGATATAAAGTTCTAGCCCTGTCTACGTTTTTTAGCATAAATGCACAATCAGCTGCCCTTAAAACAGCTTCTCTTCTGAAATCGTTGGAAATAGACATTTTTGATTGAACAATTTTCTCAAAATATGCTAAAGCAGATCTGTAATCCTCCTGATCTAAATATGCGTATCCCAAATTGTAATTGGCATTATCCTCATTCGCTTGTCCAAAATCATTTTGTCTGACTTTTAAATAATCCTGCGTAAACTTGATAACAAGTGAAACCTGATCTTTCCGAGAGGCAATCTCACCCCTCCAAAACAATGCTGGAGGAAAAAACGGAGAATTTTTATATGATGCAACTGCTGATAGTAACTTATCGGCATCATCATACTGTAAATCATTAATCAGCTCAACTCCCCTCCCAAAATAAATTCTTGGTGCTACTTTCTGCATGGTTAACTGATCAACTTTACCATCCTGAATGAGAATAAGTGCCTGGCGGTAATTATTTGTCTTGGCATAATAGTCGACCAATATCGCTCTTGCCTCATTTACATGAACGGACTGCCTCTGCTCCGCTATGATCTTATTCAGCTCCTGCACAGCCATATCTTCAAAGCCCAATTCCAGGGATAGCTTTGCCAGCTGAAACCTGACATTATCCAATTGAGGTCCTTCCTCAAGTGTAGAGCTACAAATTTGAAAAGCACTTCTTGCATTGGCTTTCTGGCCAGACTGAAGATAACTATTACCCAATAAAAGCATCGATTTTGCAGCAAGTTGGCCGTTTGAAGAGGATAATGGTTTCAATTCCGTAATCGCCTTGGCATACTGACCTGTTGCATAATAGGCAGAACCAAGCTCAAAATGCTGAACTTCAGTCAATTCAATTCCCTGCCCTTTAGCCATATTGAATAAGGCAACAGACTTTACATAATCACCCGTGTTATGGTATGCGGATGCAAGTAAAAGTGTTGTTGCCTGAATATGGAGCTGATCTCCGGACTTCAGGTACTTTTCGCCATACGAAATGGCTTTAGAGAAATTACCTGCAGACTGTGCAATACAAGCCTGGTAAAAAGGAATGATATTTATATACGCCGGAGCAGACTCGATTAATTTAAAATAGGATCCAGCCTCTTCATATTTTTTCTCAGAAAATGCTATAAAACCAAGGTAATACCTAACATCAACCAGGTATGGTGATGTACCAAGCTGATCAATACTGCGCAAATAAGGCTTAGCATTATCGAATTTTTGCTGTGAAAAATAAGATATCCCTTTTTCGAACTGAACCCTTTCATTTTCATCATTTGATAAATACAGTGGATCAGTTTGCTCCAGAAATTCAAGCGCTCGGCTAAAATCAGAAGTTGAAAAGTAATGGTGACCAAGATGATATGCCAGTTTTACCTGCGTATTGAGGTCTCCTGTTGCACTCATCAACTCTTGAGCACTTCTGATCATTGGTTGCTGATGCAGAATAACTCCTGAAATCAATTGTATATACTTCAACTCAGCTAAGTCCTGTGCAGAAAACAAAGTAGAAGCATTGGCGGAACTCGTAATGGATGAGATATATGAACCTGCAGCATCAAATTGTTTTGAATTAAACAATGATTTTGCTTTTTCAACTTGTAAAAATGAAGGAGCCATCGTACGGGTAGCTTGCCCCTGAACGAAAAGAGATGAACAAAAAACAACTAAACCTACCAAAAATTTGAGCCCAATTGGCAAAAATGACTTCATAAGCTATATTGGGATTTATTTTTTCAAAAATAATTTGAAAATACTGAGATCCATGCAATATCTTAACTTTGTTCCTCACTTTAACGAAGATTTTAATCAGTTGCCAACTTAAACCAATGAAAAAACTGCTTAGCATCCATTACAGTCCACTTTTATTTAACCTTTCCGCGTTAGTCCTGAGACTCATTGCAGGAGTGCTGATGATGTCTCATGGGTACGATAAACTGGTGCATTACAGCGAAAAAAAGACAACTTTTTACAACTTTTTAAATATCGGAACTGAAAATTCACTGCTGCTAGCCATTTTTGCAGAATTTTTTTGTGCCCTTTTCATCACATTAGGCTTGTTTACCAGACTGGTTGCAATACCTCTGGTAATCATTATGGGAGTAGCTGTTTTTAAGGTTCACCAAATGGATTTTTTTCAGACAGGCGAAAAGGCAAGTTTGTTTTTGGGTATATTCATTACGCTTTTGCTATGCGGACCTGGAAAAGTAAGTATTGACGGGATAGCCAGTAAATAATATTATCATGTTCAGCTTTGATACACATGTAAGAGTCCGCTATGCAGACACAGATCAGATGCAGGTTGTCTATCATGGTAAGTTTGTTGAATATTTTGAAGCAGGAAGGACTGATTCTATGCGATCACTTGGTATTGTATACAAGGATCTTGAAAAAGCAGGAATACTGATGCCAGTCGTAAGCCTGGATTGTAAATTCATTAGACCGGCAAAGTACGATGATCTACTCACAGTGAGAACAATACTTGAACAACTGCCAACCAATCACGCGATACTCTTTAAGAACGAGATATATAACGCTGAAAATCAACTACTTTGTGTTGGCTATATAAAGCTTTATTTCATGGACAAGTCCAGCTATTCAAAAATCTCTATCCCAGAAATACTGCTTAATAAACTTGCTCCTTTTTTTGAAAACACACCAACTTTATGATGACTAAGCAAAAAGGTATTGCCTCAATCATAACCATTGGTGATGAATTGTTAATCGGTCAGACCATTGATACCAACAGCGCTTGGATGGGAATTGCTTTGAATGAATCGGGTATTGCTGTAAGACGCAGGTTGGCTGTAGGAGACAATTGGGATGATATTTGGCAGGCAATTGAACAGGAATCCGCATTTGCGAATATTATCCTGATCACAGGCGGACTTGGACCAACAGCAGATGACATCACAAAACCCTTGTTGTGCAAATTTTTTGAAGGGGAACTCGTTGTGGATCAGGGTGCTCTGGATAATGTGATTGATATTTTTTCAAACAAATTAGGAAAACCTCTCATTGAACGGAACCTAAAACAGGCTGAAGTTCCCAGTACCTGTGTCGTAATTCCCAACAAAAGGGGGACTGCCCCCGGCATGCTTTTTGAAAAAAACAATTGTGTTTATGTAAGCATGCCAGGCGTGCCACATGAAATGAAAGGAATGATGTCTGACGATGTTATTCCATGGCTGATAAATCATTTCAGCGTAGATAAAATCATTCACAAAACCTTGCTGACTGCAGGAATAGGTGAATCATTTCTGGCGGAAATTTTGAGTCATTTTGAACAACTGCTCCCACCCGAAATAAAACTTGCATATCTCCCCAGTTATGGCATGGTGAGACTAAGGCTTACCACAAGTCATCCTTCACATCATACAGAAATTGAAAAACAATTCAACGCTTTAAAAATAATTGTGCAAGAACACCTCGTTGCAGATGAAGATCTATCTATGCAGGCCGCAGTTTCAGCTAAAATGATGGAGCAGTCGAAAACACTGAGCATAGCGGAAAGCTGCACAGGAGGGTATATTGCACACCTGATCACATCACTGCCAGGAAGCAGTCAGTTTTTTTTAGGTGGAATCGTGAGCTACTCCAATGAATTAAAAATGTCTTTGCTCAATGTACCAGCAGAAATCCTTGAGGAGTTTGGTGCAGTAAGCATTCAGACCGTTGAGAAAATGGCTGAAGGCATTCGGTTGAAGACAGGATCAGACTTCGGCCTGGCTACATCAGGGATAATGGGCCCCGGAGGAGGAACTAATACAAAGCAAGTTGGATATGTTTGTGTAGCTGTTAGTTTAAAAGACAAAACCGTTTCAACATCTTTTCAATTCAGATTCGACAGGACAAGAAATATTGAATTGACTGCAATACAGGCCTTGAATTTTTTGAGGAAAAATATGGGATAACTTGATGAGATGTTTGAGCGTACTGTAATCTTTCTATCGTATTTTTACGTATAATTACCTGAAATTCAAAAGATGTCCCTTGTCAATATAACAATGCCAAAGCTCGGCGAAGGAATCATGGAAGCTACCGTATTAAGGTGGCTCAAAAAACCCGGCGACTGGGTTAACAATGATGATTCATTGCTGGAAATTGCAACAGACAAGGTTGATAGTGAAGTGCCATCAACTGCAGAAGGCACATTGGAAGAAATTTTATGTAAAGAAAATGATGTAATTGCAATTGGTTCAGTAATTGGAAGAATCAGGACTAAGGATACATTACAAGAACCTATTATTCAGGCAACACCTATAGTGCGAACTGAAGCGTATACTCAGGCTCCAATTGAAAAACCTCAGGTTATCGAGGAAAAAGAATCAGGTGCATTTGTTCCTTATCAGCCCGTTCAGCATGAAATACCGGTAAAGCAAAATACTGCAAGATTCTATTCACCGCTGGTCATGAATATTGCAGCCAGTGAAGGAATTGACTTCAGTGAGTTGGCAAATATACCCGGTACAGGAAATGATGGACGGGTTAGTAAAAAAGACTTAATAGACTACCTGGAAAAAAGAAAATCAGGTATCAAAGTAAATCCAGACATACAGCATCCTTCATCAATTACCCAATCGAATGAGCCGACCGCTGAAAATAAAAATCAGCAACCAGCTTCTTCACCCGAAATAAATGAAGATTTCACATCAGGTGGCAACAGTGAAATCATTGAAATGGACCGGATGAGGAAAATGATTTCGGAGCATATGACACGCAGCATAGCTACCAGTGCGCATGTTACCAGCTTTGCAGAAGCAGATGTAACCAATCTTGTTAAGTGGAGAGAAAAAATTAAAGGCGCATTTGAAAAACGGGAAGGTGAAAAAATCACCTATACACCAATTTTTATTGAAGCCATCACCAAGAGTATAAAGGAATTTCCACTTTTGAATTCAAGTTTAAATGGAAACAAGATAATCCTTAAGAAAGATATCAATATAGGGATGGCTACAGCTTTGCCCAATGGTAATCTCATTGTTCCTGTTATCAAAAATGCGGATCAGCTCAGTATGCTAGGATTGGTCAGGCAGGTTAACAGACTTGCAGACAAAGCAAGATCGGGCAAGCTTCAACCTGCAGATACCCAGCATGGCACATTTACTTTTACCAATATCGGAACATTTGGCAGCCTGATGGGAACCCCCATTATCAATCAACCCCAGGTTGCCATTCTAGCTGTTGGTGCAATCAAAAAGAAGCCTGTTGTCATTGAATCAGAAAAAGGTGATAGCATCGCAATAAGACATATGATGTTCGTTTCAATGTCTTATGATCACAGGATAATTGATGGCGGTTTGGGATCAAAGTTTCTTGCAGCTTTTGTCAAGGCTTTGGAATCATTTGATATCAACAGCAGTTACTAGTGGGCTCTAAAGTCTTACTCATAACTCCCCCTTTTACGCAGCTCAATACGCCTTATCCGGCCACAGCC
>CANHUF010000019.1 GCA_947463715.1 Sphingobacteriales bacterium | reverse complement strand
TTGGGTGTCAACATCATCAACAACATCTGGTTCGAACTGATGATGATTCTAATTGCATTATTTATTGGTATTTATTCACTGAGGCATGGTTTTAAAAAACACCATCACAATAAATTACCCGTCATCATATTTTCCGGAGGAATGGCTTTATTGATTCTCAAACAAATCCTTCACGCACAACAAATCTGGTTTTTAATACCAGCTGTCATTTTAATTGTAACTGCACATTATTTAAACTACCGCGATTGCAGGAAGGACGGGGAATGTCATACCGATAATTGCAGCCATTAACCTATTTTTCAAGTCTTTCAATTGCCAAAGCTGCCACCTGTCTGCCTTGTAAATTTCCATTTTCACATCCAGACCGGTAATGGATACCACCATAAACCCTGCTGACTGAAGCCTCCAGCGCTGCCTGTCTGAAAGAACTGAAAGACCTTACCGGAAGATTGTATTCCAACTCAGAAGAATCAGTAAAAGCATGGTTATCCCCAAAGATATGTGTTAGCATTTCTGCTGCTGAAGCTGAAACTGTGCTATGGCCGGATGTATATTCGGGAAACGGAGGTGTCTGTATATAAGAAAACCATTGTTCTTCTATCAGGCGTTGAATGGCCGTTTGTGGTCTAATGCGAACAGATCTGTATTTTTCATACCAGCATGAAATAAATGCATCGTATAACCCTATTGCAGTATAAGCATATGCCTTTGCTGATGCCAGCATATCAAATCCCTTATCCCTGCATGCTTTTCGCGTAATTGCCATCCAATGGCCCCCTGGAGTCATTTTCTTATCCTGAAACATCACATGACCTTTGTGCCGTGAGACAAATGGATTATCATCCCAGAAAATCGCAATATCAATTTGTTCTTCGCTGAGGTTTTTTGAAATATCATAAACTTCTTTCAATTCTTTGTAATAAGCTGAAGAGGTATCTTCATTGTAATCTGCAAACGGAGCTGCCCTTACTTCATCCGGAGATTTCAGGGCAAGGGTTTTCATTTTTAACCAATGAGGCTCCAATGCATCCCCATAATCTGGTGATGTTGGAACCCATCTCTTTCTATCATCTGTTTGAACTTCAAAACGGTCCATCCCCCTTGTTTCCTTATACTTATCCGTAGCAAGACTTTTACCCATAACATCTGCTACCTGTTGGCCGAAACTGATTGAATTCGCATAAACCTCTTCACTCAGATCCTGCTTATAAACAGTTAACATGGAATCCTGAAACTGTTTAATTTCATCTGCTGAAAACGTAACTTTCTTGGCAGTTTCACAGAATGCCTGTATACCAGCAATGGTAAAATCATAGGTTTTTCCATTTAAAGGAGTTGGCATCGGATCAAAACCATTGAGTTTTTCAGTTACTGACGGATATCCTTTCTCTTTATTCCTCATGGCCTCATACATGGCAAGTGTACAGTTGGCATAGATTCTGCTCGCAACAGGGGGTGTGAAAATATCAACAACAATGATGTCTGTTAACTTTTTTACGAGGACATGCGGAACCTCATTGGGAGCTGCCTTTTGTGTTTTAGTCTGGCAACTGCTGTAAAGGATTGTAGCAATAATCAGGGCCAATTGAAAAATCTTTCTCATGAATATTAGTGATTTTGCTGTGGGTTTATAGTCCTTGTCTTTTTACCTTTTGCATCATAGAAAGCAATTTCCTTCAGCTGAGTACTGAAAAACCAGTTATTGCTGCGCTGTGAAAGAAAAGAACTTCCGTTGCTGAATTCTATTTTTTCTACATGGTTGTCTGCATGTTTCTGCAGCGCATATGTTTCTCCGTAAAGCAAGGCAACCATGATGGTATTTTCATTCGGTAGGCGGAACAAACGGAGTGGTTTTCGGTTTTCGGTGGCGATGATAAACGGACTGTTGTTGATGCTAGCAACAGTAAGGGCTCTGGCATCACCTGGAACAAAGAAACCGGATTGATCAAATCCAGCAGGTATAAAATTCTTTTTACCATTGTTTATAAGTACAAGACCATTAATGGCATCAGCCCGGCCCTGACTGGTTTCCATACCGTAATCATTACCGACTAATAAAAGATCAGGCAGCAAGTCACCGTTTATATCCCTGGCTTGCATGCCATACAATGGTGCAGCCTGTGCTTCCATTGGCAAATCATGCAAACGAAACTGGCCACCACCCATGTTTTCAATCCAGCTGCTTTTCATATGATTGCTCGTTCTTATCTCTACGCCCTTCATTTCCTCACTGGTAAATACATCACTCACAGTAGCACGACCAAAATCGGCATAATGTTCGAATTTTTTCCTGATCAAAATCAGCTGTTTCTGCATATCATCTTTAGAATGATAGAAATATTCGTTTCTCTTTCCTGAAGAATCTGGAAAATAGCAGGATATAAACGCATCATAAGAGCCATTTTGGTCAAAGTCCTTGCTGTAAATCCGGAGCGGTTCATTAGAAGAACATTTGAAATACTGATTTAATCCGAAATTACCTGCCACATAATCCATGTCTCCATCGAGATCAAAATCTGCGGCAGTCAAACTGTTCCACCAACCTGAAGCAGCATCTATTTCAGGCGATTTAATTCGTTCGAAACTTTTACCAGTATTTTTAAGAAAAATAAGAGGACTCCATTCACAGGCCAGCACCAGATCCATTTGCTGGTCATTATCGAAATCGGTCCATAACGCATCACTTACCATACCAATATGCTTCATTCCAGTTAACCATTGCTCGCTCACATCGGTAAACTGTAACTTTCCTGGCTTGGAGTCATTCCGGAGTAAAAAAGACTCACCTGGCAGTGGATAGGCTTTCGGCTTAACCCTGCCACCTACAAATAGATCCAGATCTCCGTCTCTGTCGAAATCAGCAGCCTTGATATTTTGTCCGGATGCTGTTCCGACAGGAATAGCAGAGGTGACAATGGTAAAGTTTCCTTTGCCGTCGTTCTCACAAAGAATATCCTGATAGAGTGGTGAGCCTTCATCATGCTGGTAACTGCCGCGCACGATATACAAATCATTATCCCCATCCTGATCTGCATCGAAGAGTAATAAACCCATATCCTCCTCTTTCAGCAGTTCTGAGTTTTTTATTTTTAATACCGTCTTTTTAAAACGTCCGCCAGTTTGCTGAAGAAGAAGAACCGGTCCCTGAAACCGACTGGAACTGGAAAGTACAACATCATCCAGTTGATCGCCATTCACATCACCTACTGCAATTGCCGGACCATATTGTGAAAATTTATGAGGCAAAGTTTTTTGTAAATTGAAATCAATGAAGTCATTTTCTTCATAAACGTAATCAATGCCAAGCGTTAAAGGATCAACCGGTTTTAACCAGGTTGAAGAGGAGATTTCGATTACGCGCTTAACAAGCTGTGCATTTTTATAATCAATAACTAAAGTCTGATCCGCATTTTGTTTCCCGATAATCTGTACCCTGCCATCCTGCCATTCAACGCGGATGGAATCAATGAATGTATTTGCACCAAGCCCAAAATGGAGGAAGGGTTCAGAAGTGGAGAGATAACCTCTTACACACTGGCTTTCAGCAACCTGCTTACTGTTTCCTTGCCAGACGGTGACACGTGTACCAAAACCATTCAGGTTTAATTTGGAACCGTTTAGTTTTATACGCAGAAAGTGCGTAGCTATATCTTTTTGTTTTGGCTTGTACAATGTGTTTTCAAATAAAAAAGCCGGATCGTCAATATTATTTGTAAGGATATCAAGATCGCCGTCATTGTCAAGATCAGCATAGGCTGTACCATTGGTGAAACTGGGCAAACTGATTCCCCACTCTTTAGACTTATCTGTAAAAGTCAGATTACCATTGTTTTTATAGATAAAATTGGGGATTTTAACTTCAGGAATCATATCGAGTAATTCCTTTCGGGTAATGAGACTGCTGCTGATACTTTTCCTGAATGCACCAAAATCATGGTCAATAATATCTTTGGGAAATCCGTTGGTGATTAAAAGATCCCTGTATCCGTCATTGTCAAAATCCGCAAAAAGTGGAGACCAACTCCAGTCTGTAGCTTCAACCCCTGCCATAAAAGCAAAATCACTGTAAAGAGGTAGCTTCGTTTCAGGATTTATACCCTGATAAACCTGAAAAGCATTGCGAACATACTGATACTCATATTTATATTGCTCGGTGAACAGGTAATGGTTGTAGTTGTTGGCATTCATATTCACCTTCTTCCGCTTATTATCCTGCGGAAGCATTTCCACTGTAAATAAATCTCCGTGGCCGTCATTGTTGATATCCGCAACATCACTTCCCATGGAAGAGTATGACTGATGCTTAAACACACCTGCAACCTGATTGGTAAATGTACCGTTCCTGTTGTTGATATATAACAGGTCATTGGAAAGATAATCATTTGCAACAAAAATATCCTCATAGCCATCCTGATTGAAATCATGAATCAATGCAGAGTGGCTATAACCGCCCCAAACTATGCCTGCTTCCAGCGATACGTCTTTGAAAACAGGATGTCCTTTTACGGAATCAAAATCATTTCTGTACAACAGATCTCTTGTAAGTGATTTACCATCTGGAAAACGGGTGATAAATTGATTCGGATATTGCATGTCTATAAAGTTGACTGCAACAAACAGATCAAGGTCACCATCATTATCGTAATCAAAAAATGTTGAAATTGAATTGTGGGTATCATCAAGAATGCCATAGTCTGCCCCCATTTCCCTGAAAGTTGGAATACCTTCACTGTTATTTCCCTGGTTGATGAATAGATTGTCGCGCAACATGATGCTGTCTTCAATCATGGTGTTGCATACATAAATATCATGTAGACCATCCTGATTGATATCCACGATAGTTACACCAGACGACCATTGTCCTTTATATTTTTGAACACCTGCCTTTGTGGTTACATCTTCAAATTTCAGGTTTCCTCTGTTGAGGTAAAATTTGTTTTCAACCTGATTACCGCAGAAATAGGCATCAAGGAATCCGTCTCCATTTAGATCTCCAACAGCTACACCAGCCCCGTTATAGGTAAATTCATTATCAAGAATATTGATGCTGTCATTTACCGTTATCCTGTTGTTGAACGTTATACCAGACTTTTCAGCATCCACTATCTCAAAAAGATGTTTATCCTGGCTGCAAGCTGAAAACAAAACAAGAATGA
This sequence comes from Sphingobacteriales bacterium, assembly GCA_947463715.1. GTDB lineage: Bacteria > Bacteroidota > Bacteroidia > Chitinophagales > Chitinophagaceae > Pollutibacter. The sequence goes on along the minus strand of CANHUF010000019.1, from coordinate 10,060 downwards.
AAACCCGAAAAATAAATTGCTTCATATAAAGTGCACGATTATAAGATCAGGACTTAAAATTAAGCCTTTTTTAAAGCTTTGGATTTATTGCACAAAAAAGGCTGCACAAAAATGTGCAGCCTTTATAGTAATTATTAAATCCGTATTAATAACCAGGATTTTGCTTGAGGGTTGGAACACCGTCCTTAGCACTTTGCGTTATTGCTTTAGCAGGAAGAGGGAATACCTCGTTCTTGCCCGCAGTGAAAGTTGCTGTTCTGAGGTAACCTCTTCTAACACCATCTTTAGCATAGTAAGCGTTTTTAACCTGAGCAGCAACACCCCATCTAACGATGTCGAAGAAGCGGTGACCTTCCATTCCAAGCTCAATACGACGCTCGAAACGAACAGCCTTAGTTGCTACAGCCTTGTCAGTCCAAGCTGCAGTGTACAAACCAACTCTATAGTTAGCAGCAGGATTAGCGCCATCCATTACAAAGTCAGCTGGATTAGCAGCTCTTTGACGGATTTGGTTAACCAAAGCACGCGCTCTTTCAAGGTTACCCAATTCAACTTCAGCTTCAGCCAATTGCAACATAACGTCAGAAAGGCGAATCAACTTAGTGTTATTTGAGTTGTAACCAGAAGTCCAGCCAGATGCGTGAGTTACCTCAGCAACTTGAGACTTTGCGTGTACATTCTTCATTGGAGCATAAGGACCGCCATAAGACTGGTCACGAATCCAAGAAGAACCTGGGTGCTTACCCCAATCCAGGTAAGGAAGACCACGGCGACCAACAGTACGGTCGATACGAGGATCCAAAGCACGAGTTTCAGGAGTGAAAGGATCTGAATCCTTCAAACCATCATCATTCTTTACATCTTGTGCATTATAGGTATCCAACAAAGGAAGACCATTGGCATCAACTTGGAAAGAGTTTACAAGATCTTGTGAAGGCTGATGGAATCCGCAGCATCCTGCAGGACCGTTGTTGTAAGGGAAGTTCAACACATCACCTACGTTACCAGCATCACCACCACCTGTATTTACTGCCATTTGTACTTCAAGAATTCCTTCTCTTGTATTACGAACAGAAGCATTGAAGTTGTCGAAATATTTAGCATTCAAAGCATATCTGCCAGAGTTTACAACAGCGTCAAATTGAGCTTTTGCTTCAGCATACTTTTTCTCCCACATATAAGTCATTCCCAATAAAGACTGAGCAGCGCCTTTTGTAACGCGACCAGCTTGTGGTTGAGTTACAGGAAGACCATTTATTGCAGCTTGTAAATCAGCCTGAATTTTTGGAAGGATATTTGCAGAGTTACCTATGCGAACATCTTCTAAAGTTTCATCGATATAAGGAACATTGCGGAAAATCTTCCAAAGATCAAAGTGCATCCAAGCTCTCAAGAATTTAGCTTCTGCAATTCTTGTTGATTTTTGGGCAGCATCAATTGCTGTCAACTTGGTAAAAGCAACAATCGATTGGTTTGTTCTTGAGATACCATCGTAATAGTTTCTCCATTTTTGCTCTAAGTATGGATTATTAGCATCCACGTTTCCTCTTTCAAGAGGTGTGATATCTGGTTGGTCACCCGCTTCAGAACCTTTGTAAGCATCACCACCGGCAATACTTCCGAAAGTCCAGTTTGAGGAGGCACCACCCCAAGGACCACCATTGTCCCATCCTGAAAATCCATCCAGGTTGGAGTAAGCTGCAATCAGAAGGGAGTTAGCACCTTTTTCTGATGTAGAAAGAAGTTCATTGTTTACACTACCATATGGTTGTGTTTCAAGAAAATCCTTTCCGCAACTGTAGATAACGACTGCCAGTAATCCCAGCACCGCTAATTTTTGCATGATATTCTTTCTCATTTTTAAATTGTTTTATTTCTTAATGCTCTTAAAATCGAATAATAAAAATATTGAAGGTTTTTATTAGTTGGATTTATTGTTTAAGCATCATGCTTTTTTAGAACTCAAGGTTTATACCAACAATGACTGATCTCGCCAAAGGAATACGACCATTGTCAACACCCAATGAAAGGTCACGCTGACTGTTGAAGCCTTCAGTGATGTTAGAGATAGTTACATCAGGATCCAATCCGCTATACTTTGTGAAAGTAAGCAAGTTTTGTCCCTGAGCATAGATGCGCAATCTGCCGAGACCAAGCTTCTTCAAAGAAGCTGCATCAAGAGAGTAACCCACCTGTAAGTTTCTCAAACGGGTGAAAGATCCATCTTCAACATAATAGCTGTTTCTGTTAGAGCTGTAGTTGTCACCACCATCAAGAACAGGAAGTGTTTTACCGGCCTCATACAAGAAATCTTTGCTACGGCTACGCTGGAAGGCGTTGAAATGTGTGAAGTATTTCACGAAGTTGAACAACTTGTTACCATAAGTTCCACTCCAGTACATGGTGAAATCCCAGTTCTTGTAGTTGGCAGTCAAGTTAAGACCAAGCAACAAAGTTGGAATTGGGCTTCCAAGATAAGTCTCGTCATTGTTGTCGATTTTGCCATCCTTATTCAGGTCAGCATAACGGAAACGACCAACTTTGGCATCACCCTTGTCTGTAAACAATACCTTGTCTATATCTGCCTGAGATTTCCAAAGTCCTTCCTGGATATATCCATAGAACTGAGAGATTGGCAAACCAGCCTTTGTATAAGTGATATCACCAATCCTTGAACCACCGGAGCGGATGAAGGTATTGCTGTTAGCTTCAAGCTTAACAACTTCATTCTTAACAGTAGATCCTGTTACATTCACATTGAAGTTGAAATCACGGTTTACACGCTTGGTGTAACCAACTGCGAAATCTAAACCAGTGTTGGTCATTTGACCAATGTTTTGAGCCTGACGACCAACAGCACCTAATTCAAGTGGAAGTTCCACGTTGTAGATCATATCACGTGTATCACGCTTATACCACTCGAGCATTACGTTCCAGCCACCGGAAAGAACCGCGTCAAAACCAATGTTAGTTACTGCAGTGCTTTCCCACTTCAATTTAGGGTTACCAGTAGAAGACTGCTCGAAACCTGTTGTGGTACTGTTATTAGAACCATTGATTGAATAGTTAGCAGCATCCACACCGGTAGAGAAGTTGGAGAAACCAGGATAGTCACCACCCACCTCGTTGTTACCAAGAATACCATAAGAAGCTCTCAGTTTCAAATCGTTTATGAATGAAACATTATCCATGAAGCTTTCCTTAGAAAGTCTCCAACCAACTGAAGCAGAAGGGAAAATACCATATTTATTCTCGATGAATCTTGAAGAACCATCACGACGAACAGTAGCTGATACTAAATACTTATCGCTATAAGAATAGTTTGTTTGGAAGAATTGAGATACTACATTGTGCTCACCACGGTAGCTGCTCATTCTGAATGTAGCAGGGTTTACGTTTTGCAACAAACGATAATTGAAGTTGTCAAATGCCAACTCAGAACCGCTCGCGTTGAAACCTTCGTAGTAAGTTTGTTTTGCCTCATATCCCAAAAGTGCATTTACTCTATGGTCACCGAAGTTCTTCTTGAAATTCAAAGTAGAGAAAGCTACCCAGTTTCTGTTCAGGAAATAAGAATTACCCAAAGAGTTAGGATTGGTGTTACCCTCAGTTGCTTCATAAGCACGAGTACCATATCCCTGACCAGGACCAGAATTGTAATCCAAACCATAAGATGACTTCCAGGTCAAGAAATCAGCAAGATCAACTTCGCCAAAAACACTACCTGTTACACGGAACTGATGGCCAAAGTTGTTCGCCCTGTTTCTCATCTGCTGAGCAACTGGGTTTGATACGTTGGAATTGAAGTTTGCAGGAGAAGCATAGTTTCCTTTAATGTCATACACGGGAACCAATTGTGGCATACCGTATGTATTAATCAACGGAGAACCTTCATTCGGGTTGCCCTGAGATGCACGAGTTTGCTGATAAGCAACGTTCAAGTTTTCACCTACACGAATACGCTTACCAATGTTGTAGTTAGAGTTAACGCGTGCTTGGTACCTCTTATAGTCATTACCAATCATGATACCCTGGTGGTCATAAACGTTACCAGAGAAGAAGTAGTTACCCTTATCAGAACCACCCGATGCAGAAACTTGATAGTTCTTCATCGCAGCAGGCTTGAATACTTCCCTAAACCAGTTTGTACCAGCCTTGTTGGTTTGGAGGATAAGGTAGTCACCTATACCACGACCAACCGGGTCTGAATTCAGGAAATACTTAGCCGGATCAACCGCTGGATCGCCAGCAAGGAAACCACCCAATCCGCGAACTGCGTAATCAGGAAGAACCCACTTGCCACCCTGGTTGATGTAAATGTTAGAGGAGAAACCCAAGCCTTGACCTGCAGCTAATTTCTGCTGAACTTCAAGGAATTCATTTGGATTCAATACTTCAGGAATTTTTGAAGGAGAAGCAGAACCGTAGAACATGTCTACAGTCAACTTAGATGAACCGCTCTTACCTTTTTTAGTGGTAATTACAATTACACCATTCGCAGCACGAGATCCGTAGATAGAAGCAGATGCCGCATCTTTCAGAACCTGAATAGACTCAACGTCATTCGGATTGAGGAAGTTGATGTTTGATTCGTTCTGAACAGGAACTCCATCAATTACATACAAAGGCTCGTTGTTGTTGATGGTACCAATACCACGGATACGAACGAATGCTGCTGAACCGGGATCACCGGAAGTAGACATCTGAACACCGGGAACCTTGCCCTGAAGCTGATCGGCAATGTTGGAAGCAGCAAACTTGGTCATCTCTTTGGTATCAACCACAGCAACTGATCCAGTAATGCTTCTGCGCTCCTGGGAACCGTAACCCGTTACAACTACCGTCTGCAATGCACTGGAAGAAGCAGTCAGGATAACATTGAGGCTGGAAAGTGCACCAACCTTTACATCTGATGTTTCATAACCCACAAAAGACACCTCAAGGGTGGCATTGTTGTTGGCTACTGAAATGGAATAAGTTCCATCTGCTCCGGTTGTAACCGCAGTAGATGATCCTTTTACTTTTACTGTGGCACCAGATAATCCTCCGCCAGTATCGCCGCCGGTAACCTTACCGGTAACTTTACGCTGCGCAAAGGATGCAGTCACCAACAGGCCGAAGAAGACTGTCAGGAGACCAGCCTTTACCGAATTAGCAAGCATTCGTTTCATGCATTTGTTGTTTTTGATTAAAAATGGGAGTTGACTATTGAAAGTTTTAGTAGTGTTATTAACTAAAATCGGTGGTGCATTATAGGTTTGGGCCGGCTAAAATATAATTTTGATTTTAAAATTTAACAATTTGTTGAAAATAAATTAAATTTTTATTCTATTACATATAAACACTGGATCTGTGTTGTCTGCATGGCAAAGACAAGTTGGATTCCTGAAACGCTGCATATTCACTCAAATATTTATAAAAAAATTGCAATTCATGGGATTGTTACGTCTGCTTGAGGAAAAATCATTATTATGCACCTGATTATATTAATAGCAGATCATGAAAAAACTACTGATTTCACTTGCAGTATTGGGATTAAGCTTTACCGAAACAAAAAGCCAGGTTAAATCAATCCCTGACTTTACATTCTCGAGGATGGATAATGGTGCTGATTTTAAGCCTGCCAACCTTGTTCCTGCTCAAAAATCGCTGATCGTCTTTTTTGATACAGAATGTTCTCATTGCATGGAAGCCATCACTGAATACAACAGCAAGGAAAAAATGCTCAATAACCTGAATATAATCCTGGTTACCAGAGACGCTAAAGCTCAGGTTGACCCTTTCCTGAAAAAATATGGTCCTAAAATCTCAGTCCGCAAAAACACAACCATACTTTCAGACAAGTACAACCAGTTTATTGCAAAATTCCTTCCACGGAAATATCCCTCCATGTTCCTGTTTGACGAAAACAGAAAACTGATGATATATAGCGATGAAGAAAAAGATATTCCTGTGATAATCAATAAGATAAGCGGAAAATAAAATTAAACCAATATGATAACGAGAAGAAACCTCCTCAAACAAATGGCATGGGTATCAGCAGGTTCCATGGTCATGAACGATGCACTTGCCCTCAGCGATGTCAAAAATAAAAAAGTTGGCGTTCAACTTTATACTGTCAGGAATGAAATAGGTAAAGATGCGCTGGGTACACTTAAAAAAGTGGCCAGCATGGGTTTTGGTGAGGTTGAAAATTTCGGATATAACGGAAAATTCTTCGGTATGTCTGCCACTGAATATAAATCAGTGCTGGCTGACCTGGGTATGACGGCTCCATCTGGTCATTATATGTATGGCAATTTCGGTAACAAACAAATACCTGGAACATTGCTGTATGGCTGGGAAAAAGCCGTTGAAGACGCGGCAGCAATCGGCCAACAATACATGGTTATTGCCTACCTGATGCCTGAAGAAAGGGGTGATGCTGATACTTACAAGAAAATAGCAGCTAACCTGAGTAAAGCCGCAGAAACTTGCAAAAAAGCGGGTATCCAGCTCTGCTACCACAACCACGACTTTGAATTCGAGGCACAACAGGGGGTCCTGCCTTTTGATATCCTGACAGCTGAAACGGATAAGGACATGGTTAAAATTGAATTGGATCTATACTGGGCTGTTCGTGCAAACCAGAACCCAATCGACCTGTTCAAGAAACACAAAGGAAGAATCGCCCTCTGGCATGTCAAAGACATGGATAATACCGATAAAAAGAATTTCACTGAAGTGGGCAATGGCGTAATTGACTTCGGAACAATTTTCAGTCAGGCTAAAACATCCGGCATGAAGCATTTCTTCGTGGAACAGGATGATTGTCCGGGTTCACCATTCGACAGCATCAAACAAAGCATCGGTTTTATTCAGTCTAACCTGGTTAAAAAGCTCTGAGGATGAAGATATTCAATTACATCATGGGGGGATTATTTGTAATCTCCGCTGGCCTGCAATACAATGACCCGGATCCCTATGTGTGGATTACCATATATGGCGTAACTGCCTTGCTGGCGTATATGAACATTGTTGGCAAACACGACAGGATTTCACACCTGGGTATCTTATTGGCTTGTATCATCTACGGATTCACCCTAGTTTTTAAAAAAGACGGTGTTATTTCCTGGTTGAGTGAGCATGATGCAGAAAGCCTGGTGCAAAGCATGAAAGCCACCAAACCCTGGATTGAAAATGCGCGGGAGTTTGGGGGATTGATGATCATTGCTGTCTTTTTGATCATAAACCTGCTAAACCAAAAACGCAAGACGGCTAAAAAATGAAGTCAACGGTAATAATAAGCTAATCGTTACGATTAAATTTTTAAATACAAAATGGGGGGTCTCGATCGAGACCCCCCATTTTTCGTTCATGGATTGAACCATGCTTCTATTTTCCGGCAATAAGCCTGAAGGAAGTCACAGCCACAAACTGCATCTCTTTACTGTCTGCCTTCTCCATTTTCATGACAAGCTTGAATGGCTGGTCCGGAACCTGCTGAAGGGGTACCATCAGTTTCGTGTTTTTGAGGTCTGCATCCTTTCCTATTTTCACCTCTCCAAGCTTGGTGCCATTGGGAGAATCAACATACCAGCTGATGGTATATCCGAAATCAGGAGCTTTCTGCATGGCATAGTTCACCTCAAATGCAGTGATATTCTTGAGGTTCATCTTGTCAAACTCCAAAGTACCTGAAGTTCCATTCTCTACCACAGCAAGTTTCCTTCCGCCGAACTCTGCAATATTAATACCGCGTTTTGCGGTAGATGTTGCAACGGATATAACCGGACTTCTTAAAGTCACAGAACCTACTCCACTTTGTGGCCTCAGTCCTGCTCCTCCTTTATCTGTATAGGTTGCGGTAATCAGCATCATATTTCCATTACCCAAATCCTTGTCTGTTGGAACAATTGAACCTTTTGCCGGTAAAGAAGGTGCTTCTTTTTTATTCAAACCAAGGATCCACTCTACAATCATATCCGCATCAGACGGCTTGAGATCGGGGTGGGCAGACATGGCAACCTCTCCCCATACACCTCCGCCACCTTTGATGATCTTGTTGGTGAGATATGCCCTTGCCTTAGGATCCTTTTCATACTTCGCAGCCACATCCTTGTAAGCTGGTCCTACAGATTTCTCAGCCTCTTTATGACAGGCCTTACAATCCAGCGTAGCAGCGAGGTTTTTACCTTCCATGGCTGCTGTGATGATTTGGTGTCCTATCACCTGTGCCTTATCCGGACTGCTCAGGTAATCTACTTTTACAAAAACAGACTTGGTGTCGATGCCGCCTTTTACGGTAGATCCATCTTCCTTGTCATTGATAAGTACAGCATATGGTACTGGCACACCAGGGAAATAGAAATCGCTGTTGTTTTCTGTTTTAACAGAAACCTGCGGCTCCTCATTACCTGCATATACCTTCAGCACCTCACTCTTGGTGATTGCGCCTTTTCTATCTCTTGCTTCTACATATATATTATACTCACCTGGCTTGGTAAATGTAAAGCTGGATTCAGTGGAACTACCACCCGGCTTGGCTGTTGCGCCGAAATGCCAGGTATACGTAAGGGCATCCTTGTCTGGATCAACCGTTCCCGCTGCAGATGCCTTGACCGTAAACGGAATAGAACCTGTGCGTTTTCCAATGCTGATTTTTGCTTTGGGTGCCCTGTTACCACCATTGAAATCTATACGCGACAAGGCTGCATCGGCATTTTTGCTGAACCAGCCTGTACCATATTCAATCATGTACATGCGGCCATCCGGACCCATCTCCACATCCATGGTGTTGGCAAATTTTGTGCCCTCCATAAAGGGTTCCAATTTTTCAAAATTTCCGTCTTTATCCAGTGTCACCCACTTCATCCATCCGCGCATCCACTCGTAAAACAACACTTTCCCGTCATAATAAGCGGGGAAACGGGTAGTTGCTGCATACATATCGGAATAATAAGTAGGACCCGCCATAGCATTCCTTCCACCGGTACCCAATTCAGGGAAATCCGGAGAAACAGCGTAAGGATACCAGATGAAGGCTGGACTTACAGGCGGTAACTCAACAAGTCCTGTGTTATTCTTGGAAAGATTAAGGGGTTTAAGGGGATCATATAAATCTCCTGATTGTCCGGTTGCGTAATCAAACTGTTTGTAGGGATAATTTTTACCAATGAACAGCGGCCATCCAAAGAATCCTGGCTTCTTTGCCTGGTTGAACTCATCGTAACCCCTGGATCCGCGATCAGGTTTATCTTCCTGGGCATCAGGACCCACATCGCCCCAGTAAAGATATCCACGCTTTTTATCTACAGATATCCTATAAGAGTTCCGGGTACCCATCACATAAATTTCAGGCCTGGTTTTTGCTGTACCGGGCGCAAACAAATTCCCTTCGGGTATGGTATAGGTACCATCAAGGTTGACATTGATTCGCAATACCTTACCCCTGAGGTCATTGGTATTGGCTGAACTCCTGCGGGCATCGAACTGCTCAAAGCCTTCGCGGTTGTCCATGGGTCCGTAACCGTCGAGTTTATAAGTTGAATTGGGCTGATTGAAGGGAGTGGCATTGTCGCCTGTGGAAAGAAAGAGTTCCCTTCCCTTGCCGAAGGTGAGGGAACCTCCGGTATGGCAACAAATCTTACGGGTGGAAGCCACATCCAAGATCTTCTTCTCTGATTTGAGGTCGAGTTTCCCGTCTTTGAAAACGAAACGCGACAAACGGTTGACTGAAGTATCTATGGGCGCATAATACATGTAGATGTAATGATTGTTCGCGAAATCCGGATCAGCTGTGATTCCCAACAGTCCTTCTTCCGCATTTACACCTGGCACACCTGAACGGTAATAGAGGTCAAATTTTGCTACCTGTGTTACTTTTTTGGTGGTATTGTTGTACCACATCACTTCACCTTTCCGCTGGGTAACAAGAATATCCAGGTTGGGCAGTACGGCAAACTCAGTTGGCTCATCGAAAACACCACCCGCAAGCACATTCTTTGTAAAGCGGTCGTTTTCAGGTACATTTTGTGTTTTGGCTTTGGAATAATCCAGTTTTACGCCCTTTCCAATGGCA
>CANHUF010000018.1 GCA_947463715.1 Sphingobacteriales bacterium | reverse complement strand
TGTGGTATCGCCACCTTTGAGGTCTCCGAATCTTTTTGTGTCTGCACCCACTACAAATGCAATTTTCTTACCCTGGTAACTGAGTTCCGGACGCCAGGTTGTTTCCATCCCGTTTCCGGTAAGCCTCGACTGCAATTTTTCATTCCAAACAGGCTTATCCCTGAACTGCAGGTTCTGGGTGTGGATGTTGATTATACCTGTCATCGCATCGCTGCCATACTGCACAGAACCAGTTCCCTTAACCACTTCAATGCGGTCAACGATGAGCGGATCTACAAGTGTCATGTACTGATTGGGTCCGTACCGGAAAATGGCATTATTCAGCCTTATACCATCCACCAGAATCAGCGATTGATTCCCTGTTAATCCGCGCACAAATGGTGAACCACCTGCATGGTTGGTCTTTTGTATAAACACTCCCGGCACTCCCTGAAGCGCTTCGGGAACAGTCCGCGAAACCTGCCGATCGAGCTCACTGCGCTGCATCACAGCTGCTGCATAAGGCAGACTGGCCAGGGATTGTGGTTTTCTGGTGGCTGTTACAGTAACCTGCTCCATTTGCACAATGCTGTCAGTGCTTTGCTGGGCAGCAAGATTCATGACCAAAACCAACATCAATGCAGAACAAAAAACATTTCTCAAAAACATACTGCAAGATTAATTCTCCCCCTTGATATGGCGCTCCCGCTGTTCCGCTTCATCATCCATAGCAGGACCCTGCATGATTTTTCGCCAGTCAATATCACGCTTGTATTTTTTCATAGCCTGAGATGGATCAAAAATACGCTTGTCTGAAAGCTCCAGGGTATAGGGTTTATAGTTGGGTTTAGGTGTGAAGAAATCACTCAATCCAGACGCGGTTACATCGTACTGATTGACATAAGGAACGCCCAGAATATTGTAAATCATTTTGAGGATGGAACCAAAATTGGCATGCGTATGAGAGACATAATTGCGCTTCACATACGGACCAGCCAGCATCAGGATACTCCTGTGTGCATCCACATGGTCAACACCACCCTGAGGATCGTCTTCGGTGATGACCACAAGCATATTTTTCCAATAAGGAGTTCTGGAAAGAAAATGCAAGATTCGCCCTACAGCCAGGTCATTATCAGCCACATAACTGCTTGTGTACGGATATCCATCCTGAGGTCTTGGAGATGCTGTATGGTCATTGGGAATCTGAACAGTCACCAGTGCCGGCATTTTCTCTTTACCACTGAGCCACTTTTTTGTAAACTCCGTTTCAAACTGATTCATCCTGAACTGGTCGGGGATATTGGTATTGTATCCCGCATAGTTGCGGCTAGTTCTGCGAAAAAGTGCATCCTGCATGGGCACCATGACGCCATGTGCAGCGCCGGTTGCCGTATCATTCCATTCTTCCCTTACGTGGGCTGTTTCATTGGCTTCGCCAAAATTGTAAAACGAAATATCTTTGCGTTCCAATGCTTCCCATAATCCGCCTGTTTCGGCAAAATCTTCCGGATCCATACTGCCCGTAGAACCAGGGAACCTTCTGCCGGGAGCACTTGAAAAGAATTTAGCTGTTTTACTGGTATTGGAATTGGTTTCCACCCATTCGTTGGGAATGACGCCCATCATCCAGTGATGTCCGTGAATCGATGCATCACTGTCGCAATAAAAATTATCGGAAAATGCGAACTCTCTGGCTGCTTTGTGGTGATTGGGTGTCACTTTGGCTCCAGAGAAGTATAAAGTATCTTTCGTGCTGTTCTTACCATTGACCTGCATTTTGACCTTACCTGTGACCTCTGCATTCAAACCAAATCTGGCAAGGGTAGCATCTCCCTTTGCACCCTCCATTTGTCCGAATACTTCATCATAAGTGCGGTTTTCTTTGGTGATATAAACCACATGTTTGATGGGCGTGGCTTTCTCACCGGGGAATGCCGGCAAAGGATTGTTCGATTTTTTTATCGGCACAAGCTGATAGGTGTAATCGAGTACCTCTTTTGTAAAAACTGCAAGTGCCTGCTGATCTGGTACAGTCAGGCGTTGAAATGTAGCCAGCTGGATATCCCCAACATAGGATCCCTGTTCTGGTGTTTTAAAATCTTTACCGCCATTGGGACCAGCGCCGAGTCCACGGCAGCTGATGATGTACATTTCTTTTTCGTCAGGTGATAGTTTAACCCTTGTTGGTCCCCACCCTGCAGGTATGAGTCCAACAGTAGCATCTGTTTTTGTATCGATAACGGCCACGGCATTAAAGCCTAAAAGGGCAACAAAAAGGCGGGAGCCATCTTTTGAAATGGTTATGCCAAAAGGAAGCAGGCCTCTGTACTTATCCAGCCGGTCATCAACGCTAATTGGAATATGCCTGATTATTTTACCCTGCGCATAATCGATGACTGCGATATTGTCGTTTGTAGCATTGGTCACATAAGCCAGGTTGCCGTGGATGGCAATGCTGTTGGGACTGGATCCACCGATAACTTCGGCATCCTCAACCATTTCCCCAACCTTGTAGCCTGTTTTCAACTTTGAAGTTACTGTGTTTGTTGAGAGATCGATGGTGAAAACACTCATGGACTCATCAGCATTGGGATCACCAACACCAGGGATAATTTTTCCATCAACAACAGTGCCATTTCTGGATTCCGGTGTATTGTGTCCGAATGGATGATGGTTGATAACCATGCTGTCGTAATTACCAGGAGTCATTCCCTGTACGAGCGGATAAGCATACATGCCAACATTGGCAACAACAGCCGTTTTGTTATCCTCGCTAATGGCAAGCCCAAACGGCAGTCTTCCAACTGGAATGGAGGCCAGTATAGAACGGGTAGTGGCATCAATCCTGACCAACCTGTAGTTAGCCTGATCAAGTACAATTATTTCGTTGGATGAAGAGAGGTAAATCAGGTCTGATGTAAAACTATCCTGAAAAAGTAGGTTACCTGATTTGCCATCAAGTGTGTAGGTGTTGACGATACGCAGGCTGTCTGTATCAAAAGCGATGACTGTACCGGCATCACCGCCACTCAGGAAAACGGTTCTGCTGTCTTTGTAAAAAGATGCGCCCAGGAGGGATCCTTTTGTAAAGGGCGATGCAGTAGTATTGGCATAATCAGGCACACGCACAACCCGGTCAGCATCCAAATGGAATATCGTAAGCACGCCATTATGCAGACTTACAGCCCGCTTTCCATCCGGAGAAACAGTTAATCCAAATGGATCATGCGTAATGCGGGTAACCATTCCTGCAGGCTTTACAAACCTGCCACTGGGTAACACAGAAATACCATCCGGATTGACTGCAGAAAACATTGATTTACCCGGCACTTCAAGCAGTTGCTGAGCTGAAAGCTGTGAACTAGAAAGAAAAATAAAAGAGAAAAAAGCGTGCTTCAGACGTTGCGGTAACATGGTATAAATTTAAGCTATTTGTTACATATATGAGCCCCTGCACTTGCAGGGGCTCATGGGTATTACATAGCATTTGCTGATGTCTATTTGTTCAACCACATCTTTGTGTTGAGGTCATCTGTATTTCCCTGACGGGTTACAGCTTCCTTGCGGTTTTCACCATTAAGTGATTGCTCAATAACAGGGTAGATAAAACGAACCGGAACAAGGTTGTTATTCAGGTTGTTGGCACCCGGGATAATAGCCGGACTGCCCGTTCTGCGCCAGTCGTACCAGGCTTCAAGTCCTGTGAAATAGTTGGCAATCCAGCGCTGCAGGTAAATCTTATCCAGTTTTTCTGAAGCAGTGCCTGCATACGCAACAGATGGCTGTGTAAAGTAATCTGCTGCAGGTTTTACATTGATGCCATAAGAAGCTGGAACAACTGAAGTCCAGTAGTCAAAGTTAGCCTGAACACCAGAAGTATAATAAGTAGCAGCATCTCCAGCTGTGATGAGTCCCTTTTCCCTTGCTTCGGCCAACAACAGTTGCTGTTGTGAATAGGTCATGATGATACCTCTTGGTGCAGCAGGATCAGGCGCAGCCTGTCCGGCATCATTACAAACGAGACATGCAAAAGTGTAACCAACACGGGAAACGCCTTGTGGACCACCATTGTAATTCAACGCCTGTACATCACCCAACCCGTTTGGAATACCTTCAACTACAGGTGTTCCGGCAGCAACAGATTTTTGTGAAGGCCTGCCAAATACTGCAAGACGGGAATCTTTCAGGCTGGTAAGTCTATCGCTCAGTGTTTTACTAACCCTGATTTCATCAAATGAACCAACCCTTGAACCATAAAGAGGCCATTGATAAGGAGCCAGCACCTGATACTTCTGTTCTGCATTATCTGCGTTACCAGTAAATATGGGATTATTTACAGGATCTGAAACAATAGCCTGCAGTTCAGCGGGTACGTTCCGCTTGGCAGAAATACGCATCAGTGTTCTGATTCTCAGTGCGTTTGCTAGTCTTCTCCACTTGATGATAGCACCTGTGCCACCATTGTATAATACATCACCACCAATAGCATTGGTACTTGCTGCCAGGATTTCATTTGCTTTTTTCAGATCAGCCAGAACACTTGTATAAATGTCTTCCTGCTTATCATACTTGGGGAGATAAGTACCTGACTGCTTGGCCAATCCAGCCTCACTGTATGGCACATCACCATAAGCTGCAGTAAGTGATTCGAACATATAGGCCTTCAGGATGAGCGCAACACCATTGTAACTGTTTTTGTTATCGGTTCCAACTGTTGTGAGGATATTCTGGAGGTTCCTGTAGTTGCTGTATACCATGTTCCACAAACCGTTCTGCTCGTTCCACAGATACCTGTCTTCATTCACAAACTGAATTTTGGCATTGTATTGTGCAACCAGGTTTCCTATACCCCAGGCATTACTTACATTTTGTCCGGTGATATTGAGTATCACGCCACTTAACAACAAGTCAGGGGTTACCGCAGTGGGCACATTCTTATCGGTGTTGACATCGCTGAATTCTTTGGTGCATGAACTAACCAAGCCCAATGCAGCAAAAAGAACGATTGAAAATATTTTCTTCATAAAATTTAATTTGGGTTGATTAGAGCTTCACATTGATATTAAATCCAAAGCTGCGGGATGTTGGCATAGACATATTCTCAATACCAGGCAATGCGGTTCCACCTGAGTAGCTCATGTTCTCTGGATCAACATGTGGCACCCTGTCCCACAACAACAGGTTACGACCAACAAGTGAAAGGTTTACACCACGGAAAGGAAGCTTACCCCAGAACTTATCTGGAATGCTGTATCCGATCTGTAACTCACGCAATTTGATGAATGATGCATCAAACATTACTCCTTCTGCGATACCACGTCCGCCAGTCCAGGCTGTATGCCATTCTCTTGCAGTAACTTTCTTGGTATTTTCCTGTGGTACACCACCAACAAAAACAACACCTTTACCTACAACACCGTTTCCTGCTTTTGTAAGGTCATAACCATCAGCCCTTCCCTCGAGTGTTTCAATGGTGATACCACCTTCGCGACCAACTGTTTGTGTTTCACTGTAAATCCTGCCACCACTGCGAATGTCAAACAGGAAGCTTACGTTGACACCTTTAAACTGGAAGCTGTTGTTGATACCGAGCAGGAAGTCTGGGTTGTAGTTGCCCAATTTGATACGGTTGGTGGTTCTTACAGGACGACCATTGGCGTCAAACACCATCTGACCTACAAATTTTCCTGAGGCATCATAGTATGGTGCACTCGCGTTTGTATTTTGAACCCTTGCAAAACCAATACCATAAAGGTCTCCCATGCGCTCACCTACACGAGCTTCAACAGTTACACGGCGACTCGCCATCACGAAGTTTGTAAGACCATCTCTTAATTCAAGTACTTTACTGCGGTTGGCACCAAAGTTAAAATCAGTGCTCCATTTGAAATTCTTATTGCGGATTGCCTGAACATTCAACATCGCTTCAAATCCGTAGTTCTTGATTTTACCTGCATTGATACTGCGGCTGTCGTATCCACTTGTGATAGACAAAGGAATATTCAGAATCTGGTTTGAAGTAGTGCTGTTATAATAAGTCACATCAAGACCGATTCTGTTTTTGAAAAACTTAAACTCAGCTCCCATCTCCCAGGCGTTGCTGATTTCAGGTTTCAGGTTGAGGTTTGTAAGCCTGCTTGTTTCACCGTAGATCTGGAAATTTCCAAAGGCTGTACTCGGATTGAATGACTGTGTAAAGGTGAAAGGATCCGTATCGTTACCAACCTGTGCAAAACTACCCCTTACTTTAGCAAAGCTGATGGCCTTGGGCAATGTTACCAGGTCACTCAATACTGCACTCAATGCCAGTGAAGAGTATAAGTATGAATTGTCTTCACTGCCAAAAGCCTTCAGGTCTTCAGGTAATGTAAGCGCACTGCTCCAGTCGTTACGCGCAGTAAAATCAAGGAACAACCAGTTCCTGAAAGATACACCTGCTGCACCATACAAGCTGTTGATCCGCTTGGATACAGTGCGTTGTGCATTTTGCAGCGGGATGCGGCTATTGGTCAGGTTGTAGATTCCGGGAATATTGAGCTGGCCTGCATTGACCTCATCGAATTTGCTCAGCTGTTTCATCTGGTTTCCACCGAAATTGGCATTCACACTGAAGTCGCTGTTCAACTCCTTGTTGAAAGACAAAAGGAAATCTGCATTGGTCTCTTCATTGAGCAGGTTAACCTCACGGTACTGACCGAATGGGAAACGCTGTGTACTGAAAGCGCGACGGAACTCTCTTCTCTCCAAAGACCAGTCTGTAGCTGCACGAACCTGCAAACTCAACCAATCAGTAAATGCATAACGCAAAGAAGCATTACCTATGATACGGTCGTAATACTGACCATTTGTATTGTCGTTAAGGGTAAGGTACGGATTGTCATGGTAGTTGTAGTTGAAACCATACTGACGCAGGTTTTCGGCACCATTCATCCATAAGCGCTTCATATCTGAAACCTTTACACTTGGCGGTAACCAGCAGCTGAAGAGATACATCAGACTTTCAGTTCCGTAGCTGATACTCGGCCTGTTATCACTGCTGCTTTTGATATAAGAAACATAAGCTTTTGCAGTAAGCTTTTCGCTTAGGTTATAACCTCCGGAGAAAGAAAGCGAATTACGTTTCAGATCCGTATTTGGAATCATTCCTTTTTCATCAAGGCGTGTATAACCCAAACGGAAGTCGCCGTTTTCATTGCTTCCTGTGAAAGCCACTGAATTGGTAAGAACAGAACCTGTTTGAAGAAAATTTTTCAGGTTATCCTTGTCAGCCACCCAAGCTGTTGGCGTGATCACAGAACCTGCAGGAGCATTGAGGTCTCCACCGAAAAACGGAATAACCTGACCATTTAAAGTTCTGGGAGAATTGAACTGTGGGTAAAGCTGACCCTTGAATGCTGGTCCCCATGCTTCATCGGTACCATCTGTAAGACCTGCACCTGCTCCGTTAACAAAAGCAAAATCGCCACCATTACCATTACCCTGACCATATACTGTCTGGTACTCTGGCAACTTCAGTGGCGTACTTGCAACATAATTGCTGGATACTTCTACGCCAACACCTTTATTGCGACCACCTGATTTAGTTTTGATTACGATAACACCATTGGCGGCACGTGAACCATATAAGGCAGATGCAGCAGCACCTTTCAGTACGCTGATGCTTTCAATATCATCGGGATTAACAAAGCTTGCACCGTTACCAAAGTCAACTTCAAGATTACCCCTTCCATTACCGCCGGTAATTGAATTGCTGATAGGAACACCATCAACAACATAAAGTGGCTGGTTTTTATTCAGGTCTACTGAACGCTCTCCACGGATCGTTACGCGAGAAGAACCGCCAACACCTGAGGGACTTGATACGACAGTTACACCCGCTACCTTACCGGCAAGCTGGTTAACAACGTTTGTTTCACGGGCTACAGTAAGGGCATCACCTTTGATATCCTGCACGGCATAACCCAACTTCTTTCTGTCTTTACGAATACCCAGGGCAGTTACCACAACTTCATTGAGTTCTTCAGCAACCACTTCAACCTGAATAAGCTGGAAACCAGCAGATTTAACCAGGTGCTCCTTCTGACGCACACCCACACCGCTGATAACAAGGAGATCGCTTTCCTCCGCTTCAATACTGAAAGTACCTTCAGCATTGGTTGCTGTTCCCTTCTGCTTGCCTTTCACCTGAATTGATGCGCCTGATACAGGCTGGTTGTTGGTGACGGCCACTACTTTTCCTGTAATTTTTTTCTGGGCTGCAGCATAAAAAGGGAATTGTCCGATCAGGAACAATGCCACTGCTACAGTGACCACATAAAATCTTCTCATAATTTTCGCTTTGATTTGGAAGCGAAACTATGTGGGCAGTCTTAAGCTAAAGTTTTTCCTGCGTGAACAAATGATTACCTCAAAATGACTGGATTGTTACCTCACGCAGTTGCTGAATAAAAAATGTGTATAACTACCAACGTTACAGCCGCGTCCTAACATCTTAATTCCCGGCAGATGTCTTTTTTACAAAATCAATGAGCCCTTTGAAATAGGTCTGCTGATCGTCGTACATAGCCATGTGACTACCCTTCTCACAATAAAGGTATGTACCGTTCTTCACCTGCGTCGACATCCACTTCATATGCTCGGGATCCATGGTATCGTGCTGAGCACCTACCACGAGTGTGGGGACTGCTATTTCCGGAAGCCTTTTACTTACATCCCAGTCAGACAACCTGCCTGCGATACCAAATTCACTGGGGCCCTGCATGGTGACATAAAGCGATTGATTCATTTTGGCAAAAGAACGATTTACCGGCTCTGGCCATTGTGCCGATGGCAGACGCAGGATATGCTTTTCATAATAATTGGGCACAAGGATTTCCATGTACTTGGGATCTGTATAGGCGCCCCTGGCTTCCATGGCATTGATGGTATCCACCAGTGCCGGGTCCATCTGCTTAGCCAGAACTTCATCGGCGTATTTGCCGTAATCCGGACAACTAGACATCATATTGGAAATGATCAGTGCTTTCAGGTTTTGCTGGTACTTCAAGGCATACTGCATGGCCAGGATACCGCCCCAGGAATGACCCAGCAGGTAAAAGTTATCTTTAGACAATCCCAAAGCAGTTCTGACCTGTTCTACTTCTTCCACGAAACGAGGGAGATCCCAGTAAGCGGTATCATTCGGGTTATCAGAGAGCCCGCAACCAAGCTGGTCATAATAAATGAATTCAATTCCTTCCTGTGGCAGGAAGTTTTCGAAGCACTCGAAGTATTCATGCGTACCACCCGGACCACCATTGAGCAGCAGGATTTTAGTTTGGGGATTATTACCGAACCGTTTGGTCCAGATCTTGAGTTTTTTTCCCAGGCTTTCAATTTCAATCAGATTGACATTGCCCGTCTGCATACCTGAATCCTGCCTGGCAAAATAGTCTGCAGTGGAAACACCGGATGGTTGTTGGCAGGCGAAAGCAGCCAGGGTTAATAAAGTAAACCAGAAGGAGTATTTCATTGAGTTGAGAGTTTAGAGATTAGAGTTGAGAGATTAGAGTTGTGAGTTTAGAGATGATAATTGAAATTACTACTAAATTCTCTCAACTTAATTCTCTCAACTTAACTCTCTCAACTAAGCCCCCCTCTACTTCCTCGGCAACTTTGCATCACGCTGGGCAGTATTATAAACAAATGCAGCTACGATGGTTGCGATCTGTTTCAGGTCGTCGGCAGAGAGGTGATCATACACATCCATATTACTGTGGTGTGTGCGTGTATCATATTCCATCGGATCCTGAATAAACTGGAAACCCGGCAACCCGGCTGCATCAAAAGCCTGGTGATCGGTACCGCCTGTATTGCTGATGGTCACGGTTGTAGCTCCAAGGTCTTTGAATGGAGCTAGCCATGCAGCAAAAATCGACCTGCAGGCCTCATTACCCTGAAGGTAAATACCCCTGATTTTACCTGTTCCGTTGTCTATATTATAATATCCTGAAAACTTTTCATGTGCAGCTGTTTTGGCATTGCCACCCACACCGCCAAATGTGTTCGCCACATATCCCCTTGAACCCATCAGTCCCTGCTCTTCAGCACTCCATAATCCTATGCGTATCGTTCTTTTCGGCTGAATACCCAGCGCCTTGATGATGCGCATGGCTTCCAGCATCACTGCAGATCCGGAAGCATTATCGGTTGCGCCTGTACCTGCCTGCCAGGAATCGAGGTGTGCACCAATCATCACCACTTCATCTTTCAGGGCAGGATCGGTACCTGGTATTTCTGCAATCACATTGTAGCCCTGGAGGTCATCAGCATAGAATTTTGTTTTCACATCAGTTTCCAGTTTCACTACAGCACCGGATTTCGCAATACGAAGCAAAGTGTTGTAATCTTCCACGGGAAGTGCCATATCCAGAAAATTTTCAGGATCTTTTCCCTTGTATGCACCACCGCCTTGAGCAAATACGGTCCCGTCATGGTTGCGTGTGGAGCTGCTGAGCAGGGCAACTGCACCTTCAGCCTTAGCCATTTCCTTTAACAGGGCAAGAACCCGTTGCGGCCCCATAGTTCTTTGCATCTGTTCACGCATCCTACGCATCTGTGCGGTATCCCTCACCTGACGCTGCTGCTGTCCACCACCCTGTACGGCTTCCATTTGCTTCAATTCTTCTTCAGTGTAGCGGACTGCATCCGCTTTGAAGCTCATCTTGTATTCATAAGTCATATCCGGGATGATGACTTTCCCTTTCAATTTACCCTTCATGCTCATGAGAGATGCTGAATCTTTCAGTTCAACAACAATCAGCTCTCCAGACTTCAGACCTTTTGTACCAGAGGTCCAGGTCTTGGGATATGCCATAATAGGCTTATAATAAGGCGCCGTCATGGCAAAGTACATTTTCTCGAGCTCCCAGCCTTTACCGAATTCGCCCCAGGCTTCCTGTCTGGCATTTTGCACACCCCAAGCATTGAGTTTGCTGATGGCATAGTTTGCTGCCCTGGTGTATCCAGGAGAATTAGCGAGTCGATTGCCATTCAGGTCGGTCAGGTGGAGCGCTATATCCATTACCTGAGACTTAGTCAGTCCCTCTTCCCTGATCCTGCTCATCATATCTGTGTCCACTTTTTCCTGGCTGTGCAACTGATTCAGAAATACAAACCCCAGAAATATAAATAAACTTAATTTCATAGTCATTAATTTAAATAAATATAGTCAAACAAAAGATATGCACCATAAAATAGGTTTTTTCAAGCTATATCCATATACTTCTTGTAATTAAGTAATAATTAATTTAAATTAACATCCATTATGTTGTGGCAAAGTATCAAATCAACCTTTTTCGAAACACTTTGGTATCAGATAACTTTGGTTACCATACTTTTATTTAGTTTTTCAATTTATTTCTTTCTTGATAAAAGTGCCATCATCCTTGTTGGTGAAGAAGATGGTTTCTTTGAATACTTGACAGCTTCATTGTTTTTTGTTAGTTCAGTCTTGATGCTTCGTCTTGCTCTAAAGAGAAATAGATTCTTTTTTCTTTTTTTTCTACTACTTTTCATAGGGGCCGGAGAAGAAATTAGCTGGGGGCAAAGAATTTTACAACTAGACACGCCCGATTCTATCAAAAAAATGAATGTCCAGGGAGAACTCACAATCCATAATCTTGAGTTTGTGAATCGTGAGAACTTTAATCAAACCGTTAAATCCGGGTGGAGAAAGGCACTAACTATAAATGGGCTTTACCGAATTTTCATTTTTACCTACGGTTTCGGGCTGCCATTTTTAATACTTTTTTCCAAAAAAATCAAATCGATAATTACCGTATTAAAACTTCCATTTCCGCCAGCTTTCATCGGTTTTCATTTTATATTAGCCTGGTTGTTTTTTAAATATTTCAATGCTGAATTTCCTCCCGTCTTGCATGAAAACACTGCTGAAGAAATATTTGAAACTATGACTGCTTGGGTGTGGCTATGCATAGGACTTTACTTTATAAAGTCAAGCAATAATGAAACCATAGTTACAGATCGGAATAATAAAATGAACTCATAAATCCCTTTCTATTATGCTCACTTTAAATGTACCAGACTGGGTTAATAGATACAACTACCCTTTTCATAAATATGAGGATATCCCTCATGAAGTCTTTGACAAAATCAATGAATTACTAAATAAAAAGACTTGCTCAGAACCGGAGGTCTCCATTCTTATTACAGCTTGGAATGAGGAAGTGAACATATTAAGATCCATTGCATCTCTTGCACATATGGAAACAGAAATTCCATTTGAAATCATTGTTGTGAACAACAACTCTTCTGATAAAACACAAGAAACAATCAATGCCTTAAATGTCAGAGCTTTATTTGAAAATAAACAAGGATGCGGACCAGCAAGACAAACAGGCCAGGAACACGCAAGGGGAAAATACATTTTATTAGCTGATGCAGATTCTTTCTATCCTGCAAAATGGATAGATGAAATGATAAAAACATTACAAGAAAAAGATGTTGTTGTTGTTTATGGGCGATATGCTTTCATTAGTGAAAAAGGATATAGCAGAATTAAACTGATTCTAATTGAATCAATGAAAAACATAATTGTTGAAATAAGAAAATTCAAGCGCCCCTTTTTAAATGCCTATGGTTTGAGTATGGGATATCATGCTGAAAAAGGTAAAAAAGTTGGATTTATCAGGAGTAATGTCCGGGGTAGTGATGGAACAATGGCTTATGATTTGATGCAGTTTGGAAAAATCAGACAAGTAAAGTCACCTAAGGCTGTAATTTGGACTTTTCCAAGAACACTACAAAAAGACTCTAATTTTTACAAAGCATTGTTAAATAGAATATTCAAAGAATTAGCCAGGTTTCCTGAATATTTTCATTCAAAAATGAAGTATCATTCCCCACGTGAATAAACAATTTCTGAAGTTTTTTTCATAATCATACCTTCAAGAATATAACGGCTTTCAATAAACCGCATCCCAGTCTGCCCGCAACACCAGCTGCTTTGTTTCCCGCCGGGTGATGGTAACCGGATTGATGCTGCCATCCAGATCGGTGATGTTACTGTAATAGAAACCATCTCTGCCAATCAGTACAGAATACCTTCCTGGCTTGAGTCTGATATGGAATTGTCCCAGACTGTCTGCCATGGTCTTTCCCACAGGCATTTTGCCAGACATCCTGTAAACGCCAGGCTCACGGGTGGGGTCAGCCTGACTGGTCATTACAGGCTCAAAAAAATAAATGGTTCCTGCGAAACCAGGAGGTTCTTCTCTGGGGATATCTGGCGAAGGCATGTTGTTACCGGTCACCCGCTGTAGTTTACCTGTTAACAAAACGCTGGAAGTGCTGCAGGAGATGAGGAAAAAGGCAAGCATGAGGGATAACGATATTGATTTGATCATCAGAAGGTCATTTTGTGTTGACTCCCACCGAAAAAATGATTGGCGGCGTGTACAATTTAGATTTTTTCAGCCAATTATTAATATCTTGAATTGTATGTTAATGCAGCATTCTTTAAAACCTTGTATGAAATCATTTTTACTCGCCGGACTGTCATGCTTCGTGTTGATATCTTCAATGGCTCAAAGGCAAACAGGTCCCCAGCTGAAAGTGCTCAATAAAATTGCCACAGATCAACAAATCATTGAAACAGATCGCTACGAACGGGCATTGAAGATGGCCGCTCAGAAAGGATGGAGCGTCACCTTAAAGGATGACAAAGGCAATACCGCCAAACTGGTAGGTGTTGACGACAAAGGCTTCCCGATGTATGTAGGCACACAAAGCAATCTCGTGGCTGCAGCAACCATTGGAACAAGCAGGCTATGGACTGGCGGGAGCTCAGGACTCAACCTCAACGGGTCTAATGTTTTGCTGCTCAATAAACTTGGTATTTGGGATGGCGGTCAGATCAACCAGACCCACGTTGAATTTGGGGGGAGAATCACACCAAAAGACAATGCCGTTGGGGTTGATGGACACGCAACCCATGTTGCGGGAACCCTGATTGCATCAGGTGTCAACCCTGTTGCCAAAGGCATGGCCAATGGCATACCCGGCATCTGGGCCTATGACTTTAGCAACCATCTTGCAGAGATGGCCGTAGCATCTCCAAACCTGCTTGTCTCTAACCACAGCTATGGTTCAATTGCAGGCTGGCGCTTCAATTCCGGACAATCCCGCTGGGAATTCTGGGGAGCTCCGGGTGCCATGGAAGACTGGAAGTTCGGGGCCTATTCTACTGAAGCCATGTTGTGGGATTCAATCGCCTATTTTGCGCCAAACTACCTGATTGTAAAATCTTCTGGCAACAACAGGAATGAAAAAGGTCCTGCCTTCGGAACAACCTACTGGAGACAAAATGAAAGCAATCAGTGGATCAACGCTGGCGCACGTGGAGCAGATATCAGTGACCAGACAGACTATGACCTGCTTCCTACTTATTCCACCTCTAAAAACATCCTGACTGTAGGAAACACTGCACTTATTCCGGGTGGATATACCAATGCTTTAGATGTGTTGCTGGCGGCGAGCAGTTCGGTTGGACCAACAGATGATGGCAGGATTAAGCCAGATGTGGTAGCTCCCGGTTCTGCGATCACCTCAACCACCATCGGAAGCAATTCGAGTTACACAACCCTTTCAGGAACCTCCATGTCTTCACCTACCGTTGCAGGATCTGCAGTGTTGCTGGAGGAATTATTCATGAAGAAAAACAACAACAGGTTTGCCTGGTCATCCACCATCAAAGGTCTTATCATCCATACCACAGACAAAGCCACCACAGTACCCGGACCAGATTACCTGCATGGATGGGGGCTCGCCAATATCGCCAAGGCAGCCAGTGTGCTTGACAATACTTCCAATAACCTCGTAAAAGAACAAAACCTTCGGAATGACTCGAGTTACACCATCAAAGTTGTAGCATCCGGAAAAGGTCCGCTATCTGCGACAATCTGCTGGACAGACCCTGCGGGTCAGGCTGTTGCCACCAATTCACTGGATGATGGAACAAAAAGACTTGTCAATGACCTGGACATCAGAATCATACAGGGAAGCAAAACATTTTTACCCTGGAAATTAAACGGACTGACTCCGCGGGCAGCCGCTACAAGAGGAGATAATGATGTTGACAATGTTGAAAAAATTGAAGTGGATTCAGTGCTTCTTGGAGCGACCTATACCATTACGGTCAGACATAAGGGGAAATTCACTTATGGCGACAGCACCCAGAATTTTTCTTTGATTGTATCAGGGATTGGCGGCAATGCCTATG
>CANHUF010000017.1 GCA_947463715.1 Sphingobacteriales bacterium | reverse complement strand
TGATCTCCTTCAGGATAATTCACCCATTTGAGTTTTTCAGGATCCCGTTCCGTATGGATGTTGTCGCATCGCATGAACCATCCCTCCCCATCTTCCAGCATGTATTTCCCGAGCTTGGTGAAGGCGAACATCATCCCATGCTGACCTACATGGATGGGTTTTCCTATACCCCACATGATCTGCACCTTACCTGCCCAGTCATTTTTCAGGTCAACCTTTGTTGTGCGTATCGGCAATCTGTATCGCTTAGACCAGGTCTTGCCTTTATCATCTGAATATTTGAAACAATACCATCCAAGCATGTCCTCCCGGATGTTGTCCATGAAATTCATGCTGTGGATTTTGTCGCCATTATAATCATAGAAAACATAGATCCTACCGAAACGAGTCTTGTAAGGCATGGCCCAGGAGGCCGATTCAGCCGAGGGTTCTTCAATACGAATGGGTTTTGACCAGGTATTCCCCTTGTCGGTCGATACAGAAGAAACGATGTGCTGTCCACCCGTCCCTTCAGCTCCTGCACCTGTAGTGAAAACGCAGAGCCACTCCCCGGAATCGAGAACAACCACATAGGGCTGATCGATGTAACCACTCTCATAAATCGGCCTCCCGTTCCTTCTGTCCCGGAAGTCGTATGGCCTCGATTGGGAAAATGAAACAAAGGCCATACAAAGCAGTAACATGAATAAAAAAAATCGTCTCATAGATTCATCTTTCAAAAATTTTCTAGACATCTGATAATATCGATCAGATCTGCGAAGCATTCAACTCTGTCGTCTATTCTTGAACCAGTTAGCCAATATGGATCCTGTAACGTTCTGGAGTGGGCCAAAAACCGGATTTTCGAGTTCAGCTGCCGAATTGGCTGCGGTACAGATAAAATTGTCAAAGTAAAACAACAAGCATAGTAATAATTGCCAAATGAAAACCTTTGCATTTATGTAGTGTAATCAACTAATTATTTAGCTTGCTATCACTAATAAGTTGAAGCTGTCCCTTACTATCGACCCCAAAAAACTTGTATTCAATGGGTTGATAGGGATCATACATGTGAACTTCAAACTCAAAAGGATAAACATTATCCTCGATAGTTTTCCATTCGCCATCTCCTATTTTGTATTCCAGTTTTGCCGATTTCCAATCCTGAACGGTTCTATCGGAGAAAAGATAAAAATCGGCATACTGCATGAATGTTTGGATAATCATAGCTGTAGTAGTTCCCTGAAATTTGTTATTGCTTTCTGTTCGCGAAAATCGATTAGCCGGCACTTGCTTTTCGGGTTTTGCATAATACTTATCAGCTAAGGCTAGCTGAACCTGTAATTTCTCAATTTTATAAGCCGCCAGTCCTTTAGCCGGAACACGAACTTCCAGTAGACCGTCCTTAAACACACTTGTCCCTGTATGCTTTCCTTGTGCATCATATACTATTACCCGGTATTCTTGACCTGCATTCCAGGGAATAACCGAAGAATTTAACC
Source organism: Sphingobacteriales bacterium (assembly GCA_947463715.1). GTDB lineage: Bacteria > Bacteroidota > Bacteroidia > Chitinophagales > Chitinophagaceae > Pollutibacter. Next base: position 13,796 of record CANHUF010000017.1, on the reverse strand, counting down.
GCAATGTTTGATGAACTTCCTGCGGACTAGTATTAACCAACGATAAGTACAATTCGTTATCTCCTACGCCAAAAATATGATTTAAAGAAATGGTATTACTCATAATAGCTGCCTGTGGCACCCAAAGTCGTACATTTTTATTACCCATAAAAACACCTGGTTTATTGCCATATACTTTGCTTGTTAAAAATGCATAACCCGGGGCAAAAACAGATGGAAAATCGATATTACCATTGGAACGGTAATACATATCCGAAACCATAAAATCCATCAATAAAGCCAAATGAGGCCATACATGGTTATAAAACATGGCATTGTATTTCACATCTAAGTAGGGGTGCATAGGATAATCGAACCGCTGATACACATTGGTGTGTAAAGAGGTGAAATAATATCCTGGGAAATTAGCATACCTTCCAACCACTGCATTATAAGCAGCATCTCGCAACAAGGTGTCGCCTGTAGCCTTGGCTATACGCAGCATCCAAGCGGCGTGGGGCGTAAGCATAACGGGGCCAAAATCATAGGTATTCTGTGCTTCGGGAACCGTACCCACCAACGATGTTTGCCATGCGGGCACTTTCTGCTCAGGCAATATAGAGATGACATCCATTGGTGCAAACGAATGATTCGCATTTAAACTTGATATACGACGACCGGGGAAAATACCTGCCATTCTGCCATCTTTGTTTACAACCACTGAAGAGTCAGGTGCTATAGGGTTGCTGCGTGACCATAATACAATATGTCTGGCGCCAACTCTTGCTGCATCCAAAAAACGCTTTGTACCGGTAATTTCATATAGCTGATATAGATCGTAAACTCGCAGGGTAAAATCGGTTGTAAACTCGCGGGCCGGAAAATCTTTGAAACTGGTGGAATAGTTATCATATACCTTTTTCAGATAATTTTCAGCACCTGTTTTAGCCACTTCCAAATCAGCAGGATTATGGTTTATCTGATAACGGGCCAGGTAATCTTGCCAACTTCCGCCACCCGTTTCCACTTCGAGATTCAACTTACGAGTTTTGCCAAACAATCGTTTAAGTTCAGCGTTAAAAACAGGCGATAAACCATTAGACATTAAATGAAGTCCTGTCAATTCACCAATATCCACACAAGGACCCTTTAGTCGGTGCGATGGTCCTTGCGCCTGCCCTGGAGTAGAGTCGTTAGAAAACAAAAAACGCTCCCTACTCAACAGGTACTCCATCATGGGGAGAGCCCTCAGTTTATAAATATTCTCGTTGCCTGTAACCAATGAAATACTCAATGGATGTAGTGCCGATACATTTTTAACACCACCCGGAACATCGAAACAATAGTTATTGGCTTTTAATTCTGGCACCCAATTACCATAGGTATCATTCATGGCAAACTGAAGCATGTTATCGAATGTTTCGTTTATCGAACAATAGGCGTTTTGTCTTTCATTTTTGTATTTAAATATATTCCGAAGCAAAAAGTCAGATCCCGCCATCCAATCGCCCGGAGCAAGTAGATATTTACAGATAAAACTGTATTCTTCACCTTTATTCATAAATGATTTATTGCCTCCTAAAAGTGGGGCAAACAACATGGGTTGTGCCTTTCCATTCTCGTTGCGAATAGACAAACCAAATAAACTATTTCCCTTCGGTCCGTTTGTCGGAAAAGGTTCCCACATCTTATCACCCTTCTTTCCCGCTTTATTCCAGGAAACACTCAGCGCATATCGATAAGGAATCATTTCGGGTGAAGGCGCAATTCCCTCAGTCAACCCTTCTATATTAACAAATGTAGCTGCTGTAGTTGCAAAAGCCTCTTCGGTAATGCATGGTTTCTCCGGAAAGCGTTTCCAAGAGTAAACCAAAGGCTGATACAAAAAGTCGAGCTTTTCTGGCTCGTTGTCACATATTCCGGTAAATCCAAGCGAATACCAGCCTGTTTTTTTCGGTATTATTCCCATAATGAATGATGGAGCTTCATTGCCCTCAGGCAACAAAACATCTAATGTCGCATTTCCTATCTCGTTTGGCTTAAAGCTAAATATGAATTTGTTACCTTTTCGAAAAACCTTATAGGCAATATTCTCGACCCCTTTTAAATTGAAAATATTACTCTCAGTTTCTTTTTTTGAATTAGTCCAGCCTATCTGACCAGGGAAACCACCTACTGACACAGGAGTAATATTCGGATTTTCGGCCGAAAATACAATATAGAGTCTAGGAATAACTTCACTACTAACATTACCCCCTTTATGGAGCACTGTAAAACGGGGGGAGGCACTAAAATCATCAAGCACCGTAATCTTGTACAAATTATTCTCGATACTGTTACTTTGCCCGAAAGATAAAGTGAGTATACTTAAAAAAAAGAGCTGAGTCAGAATTAGTTTTTTCATCTTCAATATATTTTTATATTTCTACAATCGTCATTTCGCCAGCAGAAATGCTTACTTGTTTCCAACCCAGAAATGAATTTTGTCCCAATGGTTTTGCCATTTGCTCAGCCGTTTCAACAAACACTTTAACTTCGGCATTAAACGGAGTTGGGTTGGTAATTACAAGCTGACCTTTTTTGTTTAGTTTGGCATCAACATGGTCGAGAACAAAAACTTCTTTGGTACTTTTGTTTATATACACACCGGGTAGCTCAGCAACAGTTAACATCATAGAATTTTCAGCCCAGTTTGATGACACCATGATATCGCCAATACCGCGATTGGGCAGTTCCCAGTCGGTCAAATTGATTCGTTCCGAAATCCAACCTTCGTGATAACCCTCAATTGGGCGTTCCTTCCACGACATATATTGGGGAATGGCATGGGCTATATTGCTCAAAAGATTGATATAAAATTTGTCGCTTGTGGCTCGGTATAGTTTTAGTAATGAAATGCCTGAATGGGTGCAGATACCCGGAGCTGCGTGTTTATTTTGAGTATTGGCATAAACGGTACCCGTTGTACTCATTCCGAGTTTACCCATGGCCGAATTATCGGGAAATTTAAAATCGTAACCTACCACCCAAGTAGCAAACTGATTACTCATTTCTTCGGCAATCTTCAGCCATTTTTTATCGCCGGTAGTTTCATACAATTCGGTAAAACCTTCGAGCAAACCATACGACGATTCGCTATCGAAACTTTGGTGTGCCTCGTTCGGACCACCATACGTAAGCCCTTTGGTAACATAGTTGTTATAAAAATAATCGCCAATAGCTATTGCACCGTCAAGGTATTTTTTATTCTTTGAAAAACGATATGCTTCGCACAAGGCCGCCGGGAATATACCCGCACTGGTTGTCCCACCAACGATTAATTCGCCTGTTTGCTGATTTACATACTGCCCAAGTTGCCCGTAGGTTTCCCAAGTTTTTAACTGCACATCGGTTGCATGCAGGTTGCTTTCAATCCATTGCCGCTTAACCTCCATATTCTTTTTTTTCATTAGGTCGAAGAGCTTGTATGCATAATAAACTCCGTCAGCATTTTTACGGGTAAGATGTAGGTTTTCGCCAAAAGGCATCCCCCAAACTTCAGAGGCGGAAGAAAACGTCGGCCCCTTTTTAAGGTCGTAATAATATCCAGAAGGTGATATTCCCTGCGGATATAACCAATTTAATGTTTTTTCAACCCTCGATTTAGAAAGTTCACCACCTTCGGCAATCAACGGGTATAGAAACAAAAAGCCATGACACCAGCCTACCTGCCAACTACCAGTTTCAGAAGTGTAATACTCTTCATTGACATTCCATTTCTCTTGGTTTTTTTGTTTTTCGATTAATGGAAAAACAGCCGAAAATGGGATAAGGTCTTTGGCAACGGGGGCAGGATATTGTTTAACTCGAATATCGCGCAATTCGTCATAAAGCGTTTGCACGGTTGGTGATTCAAAGAAATTAATAACAAATGAAAAGATGGTTTCATCGCCCGCTTTAAAATCCCGTGGTTTGTCTGGCGTTGGCGAAACGTCCATTCTGAAATTATTATAGGCAACCTGTTCGCGCACAACAGGACTTGTTAGCGCCATAGTTGCTTTGCTACGGTCTTTGTTTTCTTCAATATCTAAGCCGTAATCGCCATTGCCGTTTCCCTGATCGAAACAAAGCCAAAACCCATTGGACGATTTTGCAGCCTTAAAACCTGCCACAGGCAACGACATGCTGCCGCTACGTTCCTGAATGCGTGAATACCCACTTAGGTAATTGAGGCGAGGCTGATCGGATAGTTGTATGGGCATATTCAAGCCCATTTTTTTTCGACTTGAAAAGAATGGGGGATAACTCATTCGTACTGATTCGTATCTGTTACCATTATATGCTGCCGCAGGTAGCAACACATAGTTTTCTTTCGCCCAAGTCAAAAAGTCAAAATCCACCGATAACGACGCGTCTTTTACCTCGCCCGAAAGACATTTGAAAGTGATATTCACTTTGTATTTGCCGGGCTTCTCCATTGGACTTACCACTCGGGTAATTTCCCACTTTGAGTCGTGAAAACTCATGTTTTTACTTTCGTCGGATATTTCAACCCGATTGCGCTCCACCAAAAGGTTGTACCTGTCGGTGTCGTAATGATTGATACGGGCATTGATAGCAAAGTTGTTTTGCTGCAAATCTGTTTCGAATGTTTGCCCGGAAGCCATGGAGAATAGACTTAGACAAAAGAGTTGAGTTAGTATTAGTTTTTTCATTTTTTTATCGCTATCAATTAATTCCTGCATTAAAATTGCTTATCGCTTCAGAAGTACGTAGATATCGATCATATATTCGTAGACTTCTAATTGAACCACTAAAATTGGGAGCTAACTTTAGCTGATCTGAGCCATTTATATCAAATAATTTATAATCGAACCAGCCAAACCCTAATGATCTGTATCTACCTCCATCACATAATTTGCCATTAACAATGCATGAAATTATATTTGGAGCGCCATCAACAACAAAAACTACATGTTGTAAATTGCCTGGTTTAACCATACCCGGATCGGTATCCCAACTATGAGTTAAACTGCCATCATTCAGTGTCAACATTATCGTTCTTTTAGATGAAATCGAAACTAAAAGTCCCTTCCCATTCAAATTACGATTATCCAAGATTATCTGACCAGGAATCAGATCCTTTATATCAAGCCACAAATCAATCGTAAATGCACCATCGTCCAATTTTGGAAGATTGTTTAAAAAAAATATCTGCGCCTTTTGAATATCTTTTTGTTCAAGAATTAATCCTTTCTTAACAACATTCTTTTCTTTTGCTTGATTCCATAAACCGTCCAACAGTGAATGGTCAATTGGATGGACTTTGCCATAATCAGGACCAACACCTTGCCCTTCAACAAGCCAGTATTTACCTTTATCTTCTACTAAATCAGGATAACTTATTCTTTTAAGTTTTATCCATTGTTTAGCCCATGTATTAATTGGCAAACTGTCAACACCATAAAGTAAGATTTCAGGCTCAAACCATTTAATTTTTCCATTTTTCTCGATACCGCCAGAGAGCCATGCAGGATTTCGATATCCAGCATAATCACGTATGTTATTGTTATGATACCACAATAGAAATTTACCATTTGAACATTGAAATAACCTTGGACATGCACGTGGATTTTTAATTACTCTACCATCAGCATACCTGGCAAATTCAGGGCGAGACCAAGAATGTCCACCATCATAACTATAGCTTTCTGCAGGATAACCTTCTGCAGTCCGAAAAATACAATACAATGCTCCGTTACTTAATGATACGATATTATGCTCCTCCTGAGTAATACCTAATGTTGTTTCACATATACCAGATTCACCATCAGGAAGTAATTCCCAATTCAGTTTACCAGGATCCTTTTCTGTATTAATATTGTCTGATTTAAATAACCACCCTTCACCCATATCCTGTGGGTGTTCTCCCATTTTGGTGAATGAGAAAATCATACTATTTCCAACAGTTATTGGCTTGCTTACACCCCAGAATAATTGGACCTCTCCTTTCGACTTGTTATAATAATCTACTGTTGTCTTTCTCATGGGTAACCGGTGTCTGCCTGACCAGGATTTGCCATTATCGTCTGAATATCGATAACAAAACCAACCTAATTCAGAAGTATGGCTAATTTTTTCACCACCAAAAACATTTACATTTTCACCATTATAATTGTAAAACGCATAAATGCGACCATATTTAGTGATATACGGCAAGGCCCATGAAGCAGCAGGAGCATCTAACCCTCCAGGTTCTACGTCTATTGGAGAAGTCCATGTTTTTCCCTGGTCTGAGCTTGTAGTAGATATAATATGCTGTCCTGCATGGCTTTCACCTCCAGGCCCTGTTGTCACAACTGTAACCCAATCACCATTTTTAGCAACCACTACATACTCCTGGCATACATAATTTTCATGCGGTATAACTCCCTTCACATTATTAACATTTCTCCAATCACGAGATTGTGCAATTGTATATTTTGAATAAAATGTGGATGCGAGAATCATTAATATTGAAAATGCATACTTCATATTTTTCATTTCTTTTATTTCTTTAATTAATATATATTGGTTCTTAGCTTACAATTCAAACTAAACTATAGTACGAAGATTAATAATATATTATGGCGTCAGTGTAGATCTGAAATTACTGATAGATTCAGAAGTTGTTAAATAACGATTATAAATTCTTAAGCTTTTAATCTCAAAGTTCAAATCAGGATAAACATGCAATTCTCCGGATCCATTTATATTACTCAATTTAGGATTCAGCCGTTCCCATCCTGTAGGTCTATAACGCCCGCCATCGCATAATATTCCATTTACAACAGTAGTTACAATGTTCGATAAACCATCAACAATAAAAACAATATGCTGTTTTTCTGTTTTTACTGTTCCTGGATCAGTATCCCATAAACATTCAACACCTTCATCTTTTAATGATATTGCAATTGTTCGTTTTGGAGTTACCTTTATACTAAATCCATTACCTCGAGCATCCTTGTTTTCCAGAATTATTTTACCGGGTCTTAATTCCTTTATTTTTAAAAGAAGTTCAATAGAGAAAGCTCCATTTCCTAGTTCAGGTAATCTGGGTATTGAAAAAGACCTTTTACTCCTTAAATCTTCATCTTGAAATATTAGTCCTTTTGTAGTAATTGTTTTATCGATTCCCTGACGCCACATCGAATTAAAAAGTTCTGAATCAATAGCATGAATACTTGCAATGTCCTTTTGGGTTTCAGTTATCCAATAACTACCGTTTTCTTCGATTAAATCCGGGTAACTCATTCCAATCCATTTTTTACCAATTCCTTTAGACATAGTAGGAGGATCAGGGTGATAAAGTAAGATCTCTGGTTGTCCCCATTCGATGCGGCCATTTTTTTCTTCACCACCAACTACCCATGCTGGATTCCGATAACCGGCATATCCTTTTATGTTGTTATTGTGATACCACAGCAAATATTTACCGTTGCTACATTTAAAAAGACGTGGACAGGCTCTCGGATTTTTAATCACCCTACTATTTCTATCTCTAGCAAAAACCGGAATACTCCAGCTTTTACCTCCATCGTAGCTGTAGCAATCGGCTGGGTAACCTTCTCCAGTCCGAAAAATGCAATACAAGGTACCATTACTCAATGATACAATATTATGCTCTTCTTGAGTTATACCTAATGATGTTTCAAAGATACCTTCATCCCCATTGGGTAATTGAATCCAATTTAACTTTTCAGGATCTCTTTCGATGTTAATATTATCTGATTTATAAAACCAGCCTTCACCTAAATCCTGTGGGTGTACACCCATCTTAGTAAAAGCAAAGTACATAGAATTCCCCACAGTAATTGGCTTCGATACACCCCAGAAAAGCTGAACCTCGCCATTAAATGGATTAATAAAATCGATAGTTGTTTTTTTCATTGGCAAGCGGTATCGCTTCGACCAGGTTTTACCATGATCATCTGAATATTTAAAGCAATACCATCCCAACTCTGTATTGTGATTTATTGCCTCGCCATTAAGTGTATTAATATTCCCTCCATTAAAATCATAGAAAACATAAATACGTCCATACGAAGTAACATAAGGAATAGCCCAGGAAGAAACAGGCAATTCTGAAGGCTCAATATTGATCAATGGAGACCAGGTTATTCCTTTATCTGAACTGATACTGGCAACCACATGTTGTCCATTCTGACTTTCCGTTCCTGGCCCGGTAGTTAGTACGCAAACCCAATCATTATTTTTTGCAACCACCACATATGGTTGATCACAATAGTTTTCACTAGGTATTCTACCTGTTTCATTTTGAATTGATCTCCAGTCCTTTGTGCTCTGTGCCTTCATATTCAAAGCATTCAAAAAGGAAAAAGAAAAAATTAGAATATAAATTTTCATAAGTAAATTTTTCAGGATTGGCTATTGTATGAGATGTGAATTTTTCATCAATTTAATAGACATCTGATAATATCGATCAGATCTGCGAAGCATTCAACTCTGTCGTCTATTCTTGAACCAGTTAGCCAATATGGATCCTGTAACGTTCTGGAGTGGCCCAAAAACAAGCGCTGCCAGACCAACACTAGCCACTTTTCCCATTTGCGTGGCCAGGCCAGCGGCTACACCCCCGTTCTGCATGCCAACTTCAAATGCAATCGTTCTTCTGTCTTTTTCAGGAAGTCCAAAGAGTTTTGAAATAAAATATCCAACACCCAAGCCCATTATATTATGTAAGAAACAAGTAATGATCAACAATCCCCCCACCTGAAGCAAGTTATCACGACCAGAGGAGGTCATGATTACCGTATTGATTACTATCCCTAGCATGGCCACAAAAGACAAGATAGCATCCACATTTGAATAAGGCATTTTTCCTTTTCTCAACAAGATCGCCACTATCATCGGTAAACCATAAAACCAAAAAAAGGATTCAAACAACAATTTCCAATATCCCAGTACTGTTGTTCCATTAATAATGGAAATCAACACATTGATCAAAACAATGAGCAATGCAAACCAGACCAGTTGCGAAGTACGGTCCCTCTTGTTTGTTTTGGAAAAGTAAAAAAGATTGAAAATGAAGCCTGCAATTACTGGAATGAAAATCATATTTGCTATGTCGATCATCATGTGTGTCATATTCACTTGAATAAACTGGCCGGCAAGGGTTTTCATCAACAAGGGAGTCAAAAATGGTGAAGCCATTGTGGAGCAAGCCCCAATGGTTACAGCCAACGCAAGATTACCTCCAGATAAATAGGACATTACATTGGATGCCATTGCACTCGATACACAACCAATCAATATTATACCTCCGGAAATTTCAGGTGGAAAGCTGAATAGTTGTGATAGCATGAAGCCAACCAAGGGCATTATAAGAAAATGACAACAAACCCCAATCAATACCCCCTTGGGCATTTTTATAACCCCTTTAAAATCATTCAAACTCATGTGTGCACCCATGCCGAACATGGTTAGTTGGACAAATGGAATGATTAATTTTTTGAGTTCAAAATTGCCAACATACTTAAAATATTGTGGGTAGAACATACCAAGGCACACTGCTATAAGAATCCATATGGTGTAAGAAAAAGCCTTTAGGGAATCATACCCTCTGATTCCAAACGCCAGGCATACCATGGCTGCAAGTATACAGGGCGACACCATGAAAATTATATTTGTCAGCCACAAAAATGCTGCGACCATAAAACAGATTCCGCCCAAAACAACTAAAACTAGAGGAATACGCTTTGACATTTGATGATGATTTGATGTTCAGTTTTTTAAATATTATTACAGCACTGCACTGGGGTATTCATTACAGAGAAAACAAGTTCTTGGTTCATCTTCTTCAATTTCAGGGAATCGTACTCCATAATCTACCAGAAAAACATTGTCGTTCCAATCATCACAAACGCTCGAGATCTCCGAACTGAGTGTGTAACCTACTCCATCCAACTGCCAGCCCGTGCCTTCTTCGCCCCAAAACTGATGAATGGTACGAGGATTAATGGTCAGGCTTTCTCCTGGATGCAAGCGGATAATTTCTCCCGGGATCAATCGCCGGGTACAGCCATCAATTTGTATAGAAAATGTTTCATTTGAAGGATTCCCTTCGGGATCAGCCTTTGTTAGTTGTACAAGTATATTACCTCCAGCCCTGCAGATAATGTCCTCTCGTTTGGACAAGTGAAAATGTGCAGGGGCCCTTTGCCCTTCAGGATCAATCAGCCATTTTTCTGCATACTGTTTGGGATATCCGGGGATGTTCAACCTGCCGTTTCTAACCGTAAACAAGGTTCTTCCGATATGCACAAAATCCTTACTTCCAAAATCAGTCACATCCCATCCCAGCATACACTCGCGGATTTCATCATATGCTGACCCCGCCTCAAGCCACTGCCTTTCGTTCCAATATGCAAATGCAGGCAAATGAACCCCAAAATGGGCTAGTACGATTTTAGCGGTATGAACGCTTTGGTTGATGGTTGATCTTTTTAAATTCATGATATTTTTTTTATTATTTAACTTTTATTGAATCTGGTTTTAAGCTGAATTCGGTAATCCCTTACAAAAACATAAGCCAATCAGATAAGTATTTAAATCATGGAATAACATCATTTCACAATAATCTGAAAAACAGCTGCAGGAATAAGTTCATCCGGATGTTCAAATTCAAAAGTTAACGCTGAACACTCGATTGCTTCTGCAAATTCAATCCTGTTTATCGTCTGATAGTTGTCTCTGATCTCCTGAATCAAATCTCCTCCTCCATCGAGAATTTTATAATTTCTTACGCAAAAAGGAATGACCGTTTCAGGATGGGTCAATAAAACAGATTCCAAAGGATGATCAAAATCGGTGTCAAAGAAAAATTCAATCGATTGGATCTTCTTCTTTTCATTCCAATGCAGACTTATGGAAGGATTTGCATCTGCAAGATCTGCCACCCAGGCATTGGGCTGCATGGTGGGTCTTTGCACTCCATTTGACAGGTTCTCTGCACCAAACAAATCGATACCCCCTGAAATTTTCATGGCTATATTCAATCCATTGGGACGACGCTGAGGTGTCCAGAACTCGAATCCCTCCACGCCGATATCATCCTTCGGATCCTGTTTACCATAGTTAGAAACGGCAGGGTTGGTCTTGTTGAAAACGGAAACCAGTCCGGTCACCCGATGATTGGAATATTGCAGCGATATATCTTCATTCTTCAGAAAGCAAACAAAAGCATACGCGGCCTCCGGCATCTCCCTTTCAAAATTCAGGTTGATCTCTTGTTTTCCTTTCTTCAAACTTATTTTTTGCTCTGATAAAACAACATCAGGTGTATGATTCTGGGATTTGCTGCTTGTCCGGAATTGGACAGTAAGCACAGTATCTTGCACTGCTTCTACCCATGCAGTAATTGAAGGCAATCTGCCTTTCTTGAGCGGAAGCATTTGTGCTACAGCATGAACCATGGGTAACATGGGCCCATCAGGGGGCAACTCATGTAAAACAAGATCACTGGAAGTCTTGATTGAAGCCAATTTGAGCAGATCAAGCCCGACAGACAATGCAAGTGTTGGAATATGATGACCAGTAGTCAACAATTCCTGTTGCAATATGCCTATATGATTGAATGACGATAATGTGCGTGGAAGCAACTCCTTCTGTATACACAATTTAGCCGCCATACCAACTGCCTGACCTACATGGGCACAAGTAGCCATCACACGGGACGAACCGAATGCAACATGTGAAGAGCTGATGAGCCTTCCTGCCAGAAAAAGATTGTCGACATTCTTACTGTACAAACAACGGTAGGGTATTTGATAAACGCCTTTGCTATGCCATTGGTTACAACCAGGTTTTTCAGAGAATACCCCATCTGCAGGATGCAGATCGATGGACCAACCACCGAATGCCACTGCATCATAATGTTCCCTCTGCTCAATGATATCCTGCTGGATCAGCATATAATCACCTTCAAATCTCCTACTTTCCCTTTTTCCTGGTATATGGCCTACCCATTCCAATGTGAGATTTTCCGCTTCAGGAAATTGACCTGAATTTTTGATATGATTCCATACACCATATACAACTTTCCACAGTTCCCATTTTATTTTTTCGGAATCCTGAATGGTATCTAAACGTCCGCCGTATTCCAGCCACCAAAGCCAAGGACCAAAGTCCTTGGTATTGAATTGACGATACCGTGGAATCTGGGTAATATCCTTCAATGCAAATGAGGGTGGAATGAATCGAACAGGCTTTCCAGTATCCTTGGAATAAAAATAGATGGAATGCCCCAATAGTTCACCGTATTCTGCATTAGGCGCGAATTTTTCTCCAAATTCCTCTGCAGATTCTGCTCCCATTCGAAATGCGGCGCCAGACTGGAAAGCAACTACTCCATCTCCGGATGCATCACAAAACAAAGGGGCGTGTAAAATATAGTGTGTCTGATTCTGTGAACAATATCCTTGGACAGTACTGATATTGTTTTCTTTCTTCTCAATTTCGAAGACTGAAGTATTCAGCAACAAAGTGATGTTAGACTCCAGGTGTACTTTTTCTAATAAGATCGTATCAAAAATGAGTGCATTGCCTTCGGGATTTCGGTAGAGGTTTTCTACCAAAATTTCATCGATCACACCTCCTTCCCTTGCCCATCGGTTGTTGTTCCCCATATGAGAAGTTGCACCCAATACCCACAACCTCACTTCGCTAGAGGCATTTCCTCCCAAAATAGGCCTGTCCTGCACAAGCACAACCTTGATTCCAGCACGGGCTGCTGTAATGGCACAACAAGTGCCCGATAATCCACCTCCTACGACAACCAACTCGGAGAACAAATTATGTTGTTGTAATACCCTTTGCGTTGCAGCGTTTTCAATAATCATTGTCAAATTTTTAAATTTCAGCCTTCCTTTTATGTTGAACATACAAAGGAATCATTGCTAGCAGCAAAATGATTCCGGAAATTGTCATGGTCAAAGATTTTGCCTCATCGGTGATATATCCCAAACCAAAAATAAATAGAGCAGTAAAAATCAATGAGCCTCCGATAACACGCAATCCGAATTGATTTTGTTCCCTGATAGCCGCTTTTTCGAGAGCTGAAAGTGGCTTTTGTTCCGCTATAGCATCTCTCCTGTTGGCTATATAAATTGTATAATCTTTACTCTCGCTGTTTCCTTTTTTCAGGAACCATTCATTCAATGCAATAAGAAGTATTGGCAATCCCATTCCCAACATCATTTCTTCCGCCCGGGTCAATTTGAAACCAACAGCAATCGGCAGTACTATTTTAAATATCAAATTGATGAAAAGCGTAAACAATGTAATATTCAGCGTCATTTTCCCTGAGAGTTTTTTTGAGAACAATGCCCATAGAGAAGGGACCAAAAGAGGACCGCCTGTCACTGCCCCAATGCTTAAAATCACTTCCACAATGCCGCCCGCATATGGAATGAGAAGAGCAATCACAATCATTATAATACCGAAAAACCAGGATGAAAGCCTTGCGACACGCATGAGTTGATTTTCGCTGGCATCAGGGTTGATAATGCCTTTGTATACATCATTGGTAAAAACTGCAGAAACAACATTCAATGCTGTGTTGGCACTTGCAGAAGTTGAAAAATACATTCCGGTAAGCATCAAGCCTAACAGTCCTGCAGGAAGAACCAATTGACACATATACAAATATGCGTTTTCAACATCCAGTCCTTGTAGTGATGGATTGATTGCTTTATAAATCATCGGTGGCAACATCCATACAATAGGACTAACCAGGTATAAACCTGCAAATAAAAAACCCACCTTTCGGGCTGATTGCG
>CANHUF010000016.1 GCA_947463715.1 Sphingobacteriales bacterium | reverse complement strand
AGTTACCGATGACAACATATTGCTAAAAGAATTAATTGTCAGGATAATGATGTCTTATTGAATTGATTCCAAAATACTGGTTATCAGTCTCTTATCTCTTTCTAGCTGTTCCCTGAGTTCATCAATGCCAGAAAATTTCATTTCCTTTCGGGTATGAAAAAGTAAATCAACCTGAAGTGTTTCGTGGTAAATTTCATCACTGAAATTAAAAAGATGAACTTCAATTCTTCTTTCTCTTCCATTAACAGTAGGTCTGTATCCAATATTCATCATGCCTTTTTCCACCATAACCTGATTTCCTCTGAATCGTTTAACTTTTACCGCATAAACGCCTGATGCTGGAATCAGTTTATCATTGTCGGTTATCGCGAGGTTAGCCGTTGGAAATCCAAGTGTTCTTCCAAGTTTGTCTCCCTCAATGACAGTTCCTGTTAACTGATATGGATAGGTAAGCAGTTCGTTGGCTAATTTTATTTCACCTGTTAACAGCGAATGTCTGATTTGAGTTGAGCTTACCTTTGACTCATTTAAAATGTATTCCGGGATCTCATAAACTTGGAAACCATATAAATCTCCAATTTTTTCGAGTAACTCAAAATTTCCACTTCTGTTTTTTCCAAATCGGTGATCAAACCCAATTACAATTGCTTTTGGGTTAAAGTACCGGATTAAAAAGTGGTTTACGTAATCTTCTGCACTGTGTGAAGCAAATTCATAATCAAATGGTATGATAACAAGGTGTGAGATATCAAGATCTGCGAACAACTTTATCCGTTCATCCAATGTAGTAAGTAAGGATGGAGCTTCGCTGTTGTTCAGGATTCTACGGGGATGTGGATGAAATGTGATCACAACTGTTTCACCATCAAGTTCTTCTGCAATCTTAATTAATTGGGAAAATATAGTTCTATGACCCTGATGTACACCGTCGAAAGTGCCGATTGTTAATACAGCATTCCTGAAGACAGGCAGTTTGTTAACCTCAAAATGGACTTGCATATGAAACACAAATTTAAGTAGTTTTGCTTATAGTCTAAGAAACAATGAGTTTATATCAACAACGTGGAGTATCTGCCCAGAAAGAAGAGGTTCATGCCGCTGTAAGTCAACTTGACCACGGATTGTATGAACATGCCTTTTGCAAGGTTTATCCAGACTACTTATCCGGATCTGATGATCATGTAAATATCATGCACGCAGATGGAGCAGGAACTAAAAGCATTCTGGCATATCTATATTGGAGGGAAACCGGAGATATTTCCGTGTGGAAGGGAATTGCACAGGATGCAGTAGTGATGAACCTCGATGATTTACTGTGCGTCGGTATTTATGATAACATAGTTTTTAATTCAACCATAGATAGAAATAAACATTTGATTCCCGGGGAAGTGCTGGAAGCTATTATCAATGGAACAAGTGAGCTGTTTGATGAACTCAAGGGGTATGGGGTAAACATTCATTATCTGGGTGGTGAAACTGCTGATGTAGGTGATGTAGTGAGAACTATTGCTGTTAACGGAACTATGACTTCGCGCTGGCCGAAGAATAGACTCATAACCAACGAAAAAATTGCCCCTGGGGATGTTATCGTTGGACTATCAAGTTTTGGGAAAGCTTCTTATGAACATGAATATAACAGTGGAATAGGAAGTAATGGTTTGACAAGTGCGCGACACGATTTTTTTGCTGCTCACTATGGAGAAAAATATCCTGAATCATTTGATCCTGCTCTTCCTTCACAGGTAGTTTACATTGGTGAACATAAACTTACTGATGAGGTATTAATTCCCGGGTTCACTGTAAATGCTGGAAAACTTGTTTTAAGTCCTACCCGTACTTTTGCCCCTGTGATTAAAAATGTGTTGACAACCATGTTCGAAAGTATACATGGAATGATACATTGTAGTGGGGGGGGACAAACAAAATGTTTAAAGTATCTGCCTTCTCCTATGAAGGTAATTAAGGATAATTTATTCACGCCACCACCTGTATTTGATCTCATTGAAAAATCAAGTGGAGCCACACCAAAGGAGATGTTTCAGGTATTCAATATGGGGTGCAGGCTGGAAATTTATACTGATGCAGAAGCCGCAGATCATATTATTTCAATTGCTGAAGGATTTGGAATTGAAGCACGTATTATTGGAAGAGTAGAGCATTCAGATCAAAAGAACCTTGATATTCATTACAAGGGAGAAATTTATAATTTCATAGCCTAATACTTACATTATGACTGATGTGGTTTTGTCGATATCAAATGCAAATATATATCAGGGTGCTTCACTCATTTTATCTGAGGTAAATATCACAGTTTCCCGCAGTGAATTTGTTTACCTTGTTGGAAAAACGGGAACTGGAAAATCAAGTTTATTGAAAACGCTCTACGGAGAGTTGGCCTTAAAAGAAGGGCAGGCAGTTGTAGCAGGTTTTGATATTACAGGCCTTACCTGGAAAACTGTTCCATACCTCAGAAGAAATATAGGTATTGTTTTTCAGGATTTCCAGTTATTAACTGACAGAAATATCCATGACAACCTCAAATTTGTTTTGAATGCTACCGGATGGAAGGATTCAAGGGAAATAGAAAATAAAATAGATGACGTACTGGAGAAAGTTGGATTGCGAACAAAGGGGTTTAAATATCCATTTGAACTTTCAGGTGGTGAGCAACAACGTGTAGATATTGCCAGAGCTTTATTGAATTCGCCTAAACTGATTCTTGCCGATGAGCCAACAGGCAATCTTGATCCCGAAACAACAGATGAAATCATGAAATTACTCTTCCAAATCTGTAAGGATTCAGGAACTGCCATTGTAATGGCAACACATGATTACAATGTCATCTATAAATATCCCGCAAGAGTAATTAAAACTGAGGGTGGGTGCGTTATTGATAATGCAAGTTTAACTTCCTGAATAATTCTGAATTATCACCCAGATAGTTTTGATCTTCAGCAAGTACCTTAATCCTTGCATTGTGGGTATCAATTGAAAATGGTTCGTTGAAAAGCCTCACAGCATTTTCTTTAAATACCTCTGGAGTACCCGCTACATTACAATAGTTGCCTAAGGTTGATGTACCAACAGCCTTTTGATTAACTACCACATAACGGCCCATTGATAATGACTTGGATAGCCTGTTAACAGGACTGGCATCGATGAAAGATGGTAAAAGAATGATCTGCGCTTTTTTAATCAATTCATCGAGTTCTCTTTCTGTAGGGTCACCAACCAGGCAAGTATGAAGCCTCAGATGAGCCGCCTGCTCAAGTTGAGGCGAAGGATTACTTCCTGCAATAACGAAAGGGATCTCCACTTCATTAAATATATTCTCAAGAAGCCACAGCGCGGCATATTCATTTTCCTTATCAGAAAGCTTACCGAAATAAAGGCAAAAACTACCCTGCCGGTCAGAAAATGAAAAATCTTGGATACCCGTTATGGCAGGTAATGATGAGATCGCTATATTTTTGTTTTGACGCAATTTTTTTAAATAGGATTTGCACTTTAAACTCTCATACAGATAGGTAAGTTTATTTAAACCCCATGGCATCAGCGAAGCAAGATTTTTGTAATATTTTTCATCATCCCTTGACAGGTTAAGGTGCTGTAATTTATGATTACCTGAATGTGGCCATAATACAGGAAATGTTGTTGACATGCCCTCATATAGAATTGGGAAGTCGTCTGCAAACAAGTTTTTAACCAATTCCCGGTTTGATCTGGAAGCAACACTATAGGGTGTATTTGAAGAACTGAGTAACTCACTGGCATTGTTTCGGCGGTAGTATTTAATCCGGTGACAATATTGTTCCAAAATGGAAGATGTTCCTTTCCCGAATTCAAAACTATGTAGGTGAATTTTTATGCCAGCTTCATGGAATGCTTTGATTTTTAAATAAATATCCTGCAGTATATCTGCATCAGCCGGGGTGGGTACATCCGGTGTTACAATATGAAGGTTATTATGCATAAACAAATAAATACAAATGTGGCCTAAATTGTTCTCATTACCTTTGTAAAAATTTAATTATGGAACATCAGGAACAGCCACAACACATTGCTCCAATACGTCCACGATTTCTTACCTTTCTTTGTTATGTGACTATTTTTGGCAGTGTTTACATGCTGTTTTCATCATTTTCGGGTTTTTTTAATCCTGAATCCCTTACCAAAAGTACTACTTTGGCCATGGAAAACTGGGAACTTACAGTTGAAAAGATGATTCAACGAGATCCACAGTTAAAATCTTCAATGGACAGGGTACTTACTGATGTCTACAACGCTAATACCAATTCTAACATGCGAGATTACAGTTTTTTTAATGTTGCCTGTAATCTGCTTTCGCTTATTGGGGCATTGTTGATGTTGAAATTGAAGAAAAATGGTTTCAGGCTTTACCTGCTTGGTATACTTATTTCTTTTATTTCTCCATTGCTGGTTTTTGGTACTGATAATTTACTTGGACAAGCCTTTTCGGTCTATTATGCGCTAAGCGGCGGATTATTTGTCCTGCTTTATGCATTAAAATTAAAGTTTATGGAGTAAATATGGCATGTGTGGAATATCCTGTTCGGAAATTTCATTTCTTTTCGTTAACTTTGCAAACAATTTTTCGATGTAAACCCAAGATGAATTAAAAAAACTGAGATGTCAACTGTAACAAAAGAAAAAAAAGCGTCAATTGTAATTGAATTCGGTGGAAATGCCAAAAATACAGGCTCTATAGATGCACAAGTTGCATTACTTACCGAAGAAATCAATGAAATCTCTAAGCATTTGAAGGTAAATAAAAAGGATTTCTCCACAAACCGTGGCTTGATGCGCAAGGTAGGTCAGCGTAAAAGACTGCTTTCCTATTTAAGCAAGCATAATATCACCGGTTATCGCGCCCTTATTGAGAAGCTGGGCTTAAGAAAGTAATTTATTTACTGAATGTACTATTCCCAACCCATTGTTGGGAATATTGCTTTTTGGAACATTCCAAAAAAAAATAACATGTTACAACAACCAATTCAATCAAGTTTCGATCTTGGTAACGGCAGGATCGTAACCATAGAAACAGGCAGACTTGCACGTCAGGCAGATGGTGCAGTTACAGTTAGGCAGGGAAACTGCATACTGCTGGCAACTGTTTGTGCAAACAAAGAGCCTCGTGAAGGCCAAGATTTCTTTCCATTATCCGTAGATTATCAAGAGAAATTTGCATCTGCAGGTAGAATTCCCGGATCTTTCTTCAAGCGCGAAGGCAGGCTGAGTGATTATGAAATCTTAATCAGCAGGCTTATTGATAGGGCGCTGCGTCCACTTTTCCCAGAAGATTATCTTTGCGATGTACAAGTTCTTATAACACTTGTTTCATCAGATCCTGAAGTCATGCCTGACGCATTAGCTTGTCTTGCTGCTTCAGCTGCACTTGCAGTTTCAGATATCCCTATTAAAGAAATCATTTCAGAAGTTAGGGTAGCCCGTGTGAACGGTGGTTTTATTGTAAACCCAAGCAGGACCGAACTTGCATCTGCAGATATGGACTTTATGATTGGTGCTACAGCCAAAAACCTGATGATGGTGGAAGGCGAATCCAAAGAATGTCTTGAAGCTGATGTAGTTAAAGCTTTGGAGATAGCACATGATGCCATACGCATTCAAATTGCAGCTCAACAGGAACTGAGAGAGAAGGTTGGCGTTAACGGTAAAAGGGATTATACAAAGCCGTTGAGTGATGAGTCAATCCAACAATCGGTTTATGCCTTTGCACAGGATAGGGTTTATGCCATTTCAAAGGCTGCAAGTACCAAGGCTGACAGGTCTAAAGCATACGATGAATTAAAAAAAGAAGTTGTAGCCAGTTTGGGTGAAGGTGCTACATCTGATCAAATCAAACTTGCAAAGAAGTATTACGAGGATTTGAAATGGGAAGTTGTCAGGAACATGATTCTTGACGACAGAATTCGTTTGGACGGAAGGTCACTTGACCAGGTCAGGCCTCTGGATATGGAAGTTGATGTTTTACCTACACCACACGGCTCTGCATTATTTACCCGCGGAGAAACGCAGTCACTCACAACAATCACTTTTGGTACTCCACTTGATGAATTATTGATAGAAAGTGCTGCCAAATCAGAATACAACAAATTTATTCTGCACTATAATTTCCCCGCATTTTCTACAGGTGAAGTTAAGCCAATGCGTGGCCCCGGTAGGAGAGAGGTAGGTCATGGAAATCTTGCACTTCGTTCCCTGAAACAAATGATGCCTGGTAATGATTATGCATATACCGTGCGGGTTGTTTCAGATATTCTTGAGTCTAACGGTTCATCTTCAATGGCTACAGTTTGTGCAGGATCATTGGCATTAATGGATGCAGGTGTTCCTGTTCCCAAACATGTGAGTGGTGTTGCAATGGGGTTAATTACCCGTCCAACTGATGGTAAATATGCCATTTTGACCGATATTTTGGGTGATGAGGATCACCTTGGTGACATGGATTTCAAGGTAACCGGAACCAAAGATGGTATTTGCGGTATTCAAATGGATATCAAAATTGATGGTTTGAGTATGGAGACTATGATGGCGGCTTTAGAGCAGGCTAGAAATGGTAGACTTCATATACTGGATGCCATGTATCAATGCATGCCTGCACATAGATCTGAGGTAAAACCACATGCCCCTCGCATGCAAAAATTATTCATTGACAAAGAGTTCATTGGCGCAGTTATCGGTCCACAGGGTAAGATAATTCAGGAAATTCAGCGTGAAACAGGAACAACCATCAATATTGAAGAGATTGGCAACCAGGGTGAAGTAAGTGTGTTTAGTCCTGCAAAAGAGGGTCTAGATAGGGCAGTTGCATGGATTAAGGGTATAGTTGCCATGCCTGAAGTGGGTGAAGAGTATGAATCTAAAGTGAAGTCAATTATGCCTTACGGCGCATTTGTTGAATTTATGCCAGGCAAACAAGGTTTATTACACATCAGTGAGGTAAGCTGGAAGCGTCTTGAAAACCTTGATGGCATTCTGAAAGAAGGTGATATGGTAAAAGTTAAGCTGGTTGGAGTTGACCACAAAACTGGCAAATTCAAACTCAGCAGAAAAGCACTTATTCCCAAACCTGACTTCAATAAGGATCAAGGTCCGTCTACTATTTAAAATCTCTGAGACCGGCAATTGCCGGTCTTTTTTTATTATGAATTATCTAGTTGTTAAAATTACTGATATTGATGCTGAGCAGTTGGAAATATTAACTGCAATGTTGCCAGAATTTGGTTTTCACGGTATGGAAGAATTTGAAAATTCCATAACAGCATACGCACCAGAGACTGAATGTGATGTTGAACTATTACACAATTATTTGAAATCCACTAACTTAAATTATCTATTATCTGAAATTCCTGAACAGAACTGGAATGCTCAGTGGGAATCTAATTTTGATTCTGTAATTATACCCGGAAAAATTCATGTCCGTGCTCATTTTCATCCTCGCCTGGATGGATTTGAACATGAAATAACAATAACGCCTAAAATGAGTTTTGGTACCGGTCATCACGCTACTACAAGCATGATGATGAAGGCAATGATCGATTTGAATTTTCTCGGCAAATCTGTCCTGGATTTTGGAACAGGTACAGGAATCTTAGCTATTTTGGCAGCGCAAAGGGGATGTGATAAAGTTATAGCAATTGATAATGACGAATGGAGCATAAACAATACAATTGAAAATGCTGAGATGAATCAGGTATCAGAATTAATTGATATAAGGCTTGCTGACAACCTTGTTGATATTCCCCAATCTGATATTATACTTGCGAACATCAATAAACATGTATTGATAGCGCATGTTCATGCTATTAACACGATATTAAATACAAATGGAAATTTGATTTTAAGCGGGTTGTTAAGTACTGATTATGAAGATATTATAACCATTTATGCACCATTCTTTGGAATGCCCCTTCATGTTTTAGAGGAAAATGGGTGGATTTGTATTGTTTTTGCCAATAACAATAACAGTTAAAATGCTGTCATTTATTAAGTTTTTATTAAATTTGTTATTCCTTAAAACAATTTCATTGCAATGAATGAACTTTTTCTGATTATTCTGGCATATTTGTTGGGCTCAATACCAACTTCCCTGATTATCAGCAGAACCCAGTTCAATATTGATATAAGGGACTATGGCAGTGGTAATGCAGGTGCAACCAATACATTCAGGGTACTCGGTTCCAGGTGGGGGAGCATTGTTATGTTTCTTGATGTCTTAAAAGGAATATTAGCTGTAAAACTTGCTTTATTACTTCCTTTTTACTCAGATAATGAATTTGCCAGAACAAATTTTCAAATAGGATTAGGCTTGGCTGCAGTTTTGGGGCATATTTTTCCTGTTTGGGCTGATTTCAGGGGAGGAAAGGGTGTGGCTACATTGTTTGGACTAATCATTGCAATTTCACCTTTCACAGCCTTAGGATGTGTTGGTGTTTTTCTGATTGTTTTATTTCTAACTAGGTTTGTTTCTCTTAGTTCCATACTTGCAAGTATGGCCTTTCCGGTTTTCATACTTGTTATTTTCAATGTAGACAATGATGCATACAGAATATTTGCTATCGCTGTTGCGCTTCTTGTTGTGCTGACACATCAAAAAAATATTGGTCGTTTATTATCTGGAAGCGAAAATAAAGTACCAATTTTTAAAAATCGCGACAGAAAGCGTATGAGGAGGGGGTGATTTTATTTGTTTTCATGTTAGTACCTAATATCCCTTAAAAAAAATCACCAATTAGCATTTTTCGTGGAAAAAATGTTAATTTTATAACTCAAACCAAAACTACTTTCAATATGTTAATCAACATTTTTGAAAAACTTCAATTTTGTGAAGAAAAAAATTTATTGATTCAGGGGATTCCATCTACATTGGAGAAATATTTTACAAAATTGTCTTTTGCTAAAAATGTTACCCCGCTTTTGAAGAGCAGAAAAATAGATTTTGCTTTAGTTTTTGCACTTAATTATAATCAGTTATCACAAATTCTCATTGATGTTCTCCCTGCTTTACGTGATAAAGGTAAACTGTGGATTGCTTATCCCAAACCAACATCCAAAATAGTAAGTGATTTAAACCGGGATTGCAACTGGGATTGTTTATGCCAAAAAGGATTTTTGAAAATAGACGAGGTGGTTATAGATCATGTCTGGACTGCTTTACGTTTTTGTACAGCCTCAGAACCAGGTTCATGTGAAGAAATAAGTTTTGATCAGCTGAACGCTGATGCTACAATCAAAGATATACCTTCTAGATCGAGGATATCCTCAGTTGCATTATCCTAATTTCAGGTTTTTTTGAAATAGTTAATAATGGTAGTTAAATCACCTGCAATAAAGGTTTTTTCTTGCTCACTTACAGCATTCCTGAATCCTGGTCCTGCATACAGAATGTTTAAATTGCTGAACCTGTCATTATAAAAATTTACGATTTCCTGACTACTTGCAATATTGAAGTTTGTAATGAGGTAAATCAAAATAGTATTAACCTCAGTCTTACGTATAACTTCTTCTACCACCTGATTATTGCAATTGGTTCCAAGATATGTAGTCTTAAATCTGAGTTTTTTTAATATAAAATTAAAAAAAAGCAAAGGTATTTCGTGGAATTCCGTTTCAGGTGTGAATAATACTACTTTAAGCTCACTATTGTTATACTTTGTTTTTTGGGTTATCTGATCAATACTTAGCAGTAGTTCATTTCTGATAAGATTGCTGCAGAAATGCTCTTGCACTGGTACAACATTACCATTGAGCCATAAATTGCCAATTCTTGAAAGAAAAGGGAAGATTACATACATATACAGATTTTCTTCCCCCATCATTTCTTTAAGTTCAGAAAAAAGTCTTTTAAATCCGGATTCATTCAACTCCAGTGTGAATTCTACTAATCTTGAGATAAAAACTTCAAAATTTGTTTTCTCGTCCATATTAACAGTCGAACTTGCTATTTCTTCTGCAGTCATGTCGGCAATTTTTGAAATTTTGATGCCGTTATGGTAGAGTGAGGAAATCCTTAGGATATGCCTGAGGTCATTATTGTCATACTGACGATGTTTCCCAGCAGAGGTTGGCGGCATGATATGCCCATACCTTTTTTCCCAGATTCTGAGTGTATGGGCTTTAATACCTGTCAAATTTTCAATGTCTTTGAGATTAAAATTATTCATCTTTTCACCAATCAAATTTGTATTTTACCAATCAAATTTTAATTTAATACTAAGATGAAACTTAATTTTTAAATCCGTCAATTATGTTACATTTGAGTACCAAAAAATTTAAACAATGGGATTAGGTTGGTTGATATTTATTGTGTGCACAATCGGATTTCACTTAGGGTTGTATGGAATGTTTAAAAAAGCAGGTATCACTCCCTGGAAAGCCCTGGTGCCTTTTTATAATACATACCTGATGGTATTAAAGATGGAGTTGAAGTTGCATTGGTTTTTTCTGCAGCTTATTCCAATTGCAGGACAATTTGTTTCAATATGGTTATGTATTAAGTTTGTAGAGCATTTTGGTAGATTTTCCTTAATTCATCATGCTGCAACTGTTTTTATACCCTTTTTATACTTCCCATATCTTGGTTTCTCAAAAGATGAGCGCTATGCCGGAACCCCAGTAATTAAGAATTACAGAAAATCTGCAACGCGCGAATGGATTGATGCTGCTGTTTTTGCTGTAGTTGCTGCAACAATTATTCGCACTTTCATTTTTGAAGCTTATGTAATTCCGACTGGTTCGATGGAGAAAACATTATTGGTCAATGACTTTCTTTTTGTAAGTAAAACTAGTTACGGTCCGCGCATACCCAATACTCCGCTGGCTTTTCCATTTGTGCATCATACATTGCCTGTGGGCAACTCCAAGTCATATCTTGAATGGATAAAACTGCCTTACAAACGCTTTTTGGCATCTCCAATTGAGCGTAATGATGTTGTTGTTTTTAATTACCCGGTAGGGGATACGGTAATAACTGAGTTTCAATCAGAAATTAATTATTACGATTATTTGCGTGCCTATTCTTCACGCGGGGGAACCAGGGATATGCTTTTGGCCGAGCGTGATGATATAGTTGTTCGTCCTGTGGATAAACGCGAAAATTTTATCAAGCGTTGCGTTGCAATTGCAGGTGATACGATTACCATAGTTAATGGGGAATTATTCATTAATGGTATTGTATCAACTATGCCGCCTGCATCAGAAATGCCCTATTATGTTACCTTAGACGGTACATCTTTCTTTCCAGACGATTTTATCCGGGATGATTTAAACGTGCAAGCAGATGATCCTGAACAACGTGATTTATTGCAGGTGCAGGATAAACCCAATACGTACAGGTTAACATTGACACCTGAACAGGTTATAAAGGTTAAGGCATTCTCATTTGTAGTACCTGGCAGTGTACAGCCAGATCTTAATTCAAGTGGATTTGGTAATACATTTCCGTACGATACTACCAATTTTAAATGGAGTGAAGATAATTTTGGTCCATTATGGATTCCTCAAAAAGGGTCCTCAATTAAGCTTACTGCAAAAAACAAAGCAATTTACAGAAGAGTTATTGAGGTTTATGAGGGAAATAAATGGGAAGAGAATGGAGATAAAGTTTTGATTAATGGGAAAGAGTCTCCTGATTACACTTTTAAAATGAATTATTATTGGTTGATGGGAGATAACAGACATAATTCTCAGGATTCAAGATTCTGGGGTTTTGTACCGGAAGATCATGTTGTAGGAAAAGCAACCCTTATATGGTTTAGCTGGCAAAATGGTCCGAGATGGGACAGGATTTTTAAAACAATAAAATAAAAAATTGGATAAAGGTAAAATCGAAATCACTTATTTAATCCATTCAGACGATTCATCACTAAACGATTCAGATAAAGAGCTTGTGGTGAAGTCGCGTAAAATGACATCAGAAGCATACGCACCATATTCTTCCTTTCATGTGTCTGCAGTAGCCAGAATGGATAATGGAGCTTTATTTCACGGTACCAATCAGGAAAACGCTTCATTTCCAGCCGGAATTTGTGCTGAAAGGGTTTTACTGGCTGTGGTTTCATCTATTAGTTCGGATAATCTAATAGAAACAATTGCAATCTCTTATGCAAGTAATTTGGTAAAGGATGATTATCCACTTGCACCCTGCGGTATTTGCAGACAGTCGCTTATTGAATATGAAGCAAGATTTAATAAAAAAATAAGGCTGCTCTTAACCGGAAGAACTGGTTTAGTCTATGAAATCAGTTCAGTTTCAGATATTCTTCCTTTCGGATTCAGACCTGATAATCTGATTGGATAAATGAATCAATATTTGCTTATCTCTCCCGAAATAAAGAGTAGGGTAGATACTGCTATCTGCGCCTGAAATTGTGCATCAATAAATCTATCCTGTGCTTCTATTAGACTTAATTGTGCCTGTCTTAATTCAATTGAGTTACTCTGTAATTTGCGAAATCTTTCTGTTGAGATCATGTTATTTTCTTCTGCTAATTTCACATTATTCTCTTCAATTTTTGCGTTTTCTATGGCATTAAGATAATCCTGATACGCTATTAACAGATCTCTTTGAAGGTTGGTTTTCAGGTTTTCCTGTTGATTTGCCTGCTGCTTAACCTGTATTTCATTTACTTTTAGCTGAGTTTTATTGACATTTCCATTGAATATTGGTACACCTACTGCCAAACCAATATTAGGTCCAAAAGTTTGATTGGTAAGGAAGAAACCTGCAGTTGATTTAGACCTGTTTAATACAGTACTTGTATTTAATGTGATACTCGGAAGTCTTTGTGAGTTGATTATTTTACGTTCATTAAGCAGATTAATCTTCTCCTGTGCTGAAATCTGCAATAAGTTATTTTGTGATTCTAGTTTCTGCATCAGATTGCTAAAGTCGATTTTTACAATTGCAAAATCATTATCTGATGTATGAAATGGGGTATTGGGATTTCTTTGCAAAAGTGCATTCATCCCAGCTTTTGTATTCTCGACCTGATTCAGGATTCTGTTCAGATTGACTAACTGGGCATTCAGGTCAATACCAGCCTGTAACATGTCTGTTTTTGCGCCACTGCCTACATTGAATCTTGTTTCTGCAATTTTCAATCTTTCCTTAGATAACTCAATTATGGCTTTAGTTGCCTTGATCTGTTTATTAAGCCTGACGAGATTATAATAAACATTTGTTACATTAAAGATGATCTGATCAATTTGTTGTTTTACGGCCATTTCCCCCATTTTCTCTAATACATCAAAACGGTTTTTTGTAGCCCGAATTCTGAATCCATTAAAAACCCTCCAGCTAACTCCTATATTGGCATTTATACTGGAGTTAGCAACATTATTTCTTTCAATACTGCTGCCATTGGCAAGTTTCTGGTTGATATTGGTTCTTGCTTCTGAATTACCTATATTCCCAGTGACTACAGGAAGGGCACCTGCGTTTCCCCAATTGTTATTAATGGTTGCAATTTCTAAATCTGATTGTGCAATCTGAATATCCAGATTCTGTTTAATTGCTAAATCAAGGGATTGCTTTAAGGTGAAAGAACTATCCTGTGCCTGCAAATTTGTTAGAAATGCAATTGAAACCACAAATAACTTAATTCTCATTTTGCACACTTTTTTTCCGGGAAATGTAAGAATATAATGCTGGTACTACAAAAAGGGTTAGAATCAGTGCAAACATCAATCCACCAATGATTACTACGCCAAGGGGAATTCTGCTTTTTCCGGCAGATCCAAGTGCCAATGCTATGGGTAACGCACCAAGAGCAGTTGCCAGGGTTGTCATTAGAATTGGTCTTAAGCGGGCAACAGAGGCTTCTAAAACAGCGTTTATTTTTTCTATACCACTTTCCCGCTTTTTATTTGCAAATTCAACAATTAAAATTCCATTTTTGGTAACCAATCCAATTAACATGATAATACCAATCTGTGAAAAAATATTCAGTGATTGATTGAAAAAGTAAAGGCTTAAAATGGCACCAGCAAGTGCAAGAGGCACTGTAATCATGATGATGAAAGGATCTACAAAGCTTTCAAACTGAGCAGCAAGAATGAGAAATATCAGTACAAGCGCAAGTATGAAAGCATTCTGGGTATTTGATGAACTTTCAGCAAAGTCTCTTGATGTACCGCTCAGATTTGTTGTGAAGGATTCATCTAGTATTTTGTCTGAAATTCTTCTCATTTCTTCAATACCTTCACCTATTGTTTTCCCAGGAGCTAATCCGGCTGAAACGATAGCACTCTTCAGCCTGTTATAATGATAAATAGTTGGTGTAGTGGCTGTTTCATTCAATGAAACAAGATTATCCAACTGGATTAATTCACCGGTCCTGCTTCTCAGGTAAAATGATTTTAAATCGAGTGGGGCATCCCTATCTTTTCTATCAACTTGTCCTATTACTTCATATTGTTTGCCATTACGAATAAAATAGCCAAACCTTCTTCCACTAAGTGCCAGTTGGAGTGTGTTTGAAATATCCAGAATTGAAATACCCAGTTCACTTGCTTTTAGTCTGTCTATGGTTACCTGAATCTCAGGTTTATTGAATTTGAGGTTTACATCGTTACCCTGGAAAACCGGACTTTTAACAATTTCATCCATGAATGCGGGTACTTTTTCCTTCAGTTTATCAAAACTCAGATTTTGTAGAACGAACTGAACGGGTAATTGCCCTCGCCCTCCCTGACCTACTGAAATAGTCTGTTCCTGAACAACAAGTACACGTACATCAGTGAAGTCTTTGAACATTTTATTGAGACTTTGTGCAATCTCATTCTGGCTTCTTTTTCTATCTCCTGCATCAACCAATCCCATACTGATGCTTGCAGCATTTGCTCCTCCAGAGCCTGAAAAATTGGGAGCAAATGATAAGACCACATAACGTTCAGGCACCGAGTCCATTATTTTTTCAGTCAGGTCGTACACCATTTTGTCCATGTAATCAAAATCTGTTCCCTCAGGAGCCAGAATACTTGCACGGAGTCTGTTTCGGTCCTCCATCGGTGCTAATTCTGATGGTAACTCTCTTCCCACCAGATAAATGATTGCCGAACATATTCCAATGATTACCCAGGCCATCCACCTTCTTCGCATGAATGCGCTCAGCATCCGCTTATAACCATTTTCCATTCCTGTAAAGAATGGTTCAGTTTTTGTATAAAACCAGGAATGTTTATGAACATCTTTTTTTGTAAGGTAGATATTCAAAACAGGTGTAAGTGAAAGGGAAACAAAAGCAGAAATCAATACGGCTCCGGCCACAACAATCCCAAATTCTCTGAAGAGTCTACCAACAAAACCTTCCAGGAAAATAATAGGCAGGAAGACAATTGCGAGTGTCAGTGAAGTAGAAATGACTGCAAAGAAAATCTCTTT